>JBFRWJ010000309.1:0-7796 GCA_051439525.1 Spirulina sp.
GAGGAACTAATAACTATGCAATTAGCTACTGCATTTATTTCAATAACAGATTATTTAGAAGGGGAAAAAACGAGTCCCATTCGCCATGAATATCTTGGCGGTCAAATATTCGCCATGTCTGGGGGTAGCGAACAACATAACCGTATTGCTCTCAATATTGCCAGTCTCTTAAACTTTCGCTTACGGGGGAGTGGTTGTAAAACATTCATGTCAGATATGAAGGTCAATATGCCCATTGATCGGGATACTGCGGATCTTTTTTATTATCCCGATGTCATGGTGACTTGCGACCCCCAAGATACGGAAAGATATTATAAAACTTGTCCTTGTTTAATTGTTGAGGTGCTTTCTCCTTCCACTGAAAGTTTAGATCGGCGAGAAAAACGGTTAAATTATCAAAGTTTGCCCAGTTTGCAGGAATATATCCTCGTTTCTCAAACGGAAATGAAGGTGGAAGTGTATCGACGGAATGCAGCCGGAAATTGGTCTCTGGAAATCTTAGAGGCAGAGGATAGTTTGGAGTTAAATTCAGTGGGTTTAACCTTGACAATAGCAGAGATTTATGATGAGGTTTTGACGGGATAAATGGCAATGATTTGAGAGGTTCGCAGAGGGCGATCGCGAATCCGGGAGAAGAGATGAAGAGCGAGCATAATTATGGGGATCGGATGGCGATCGATCCCTTTCATCTTAGGCAGTCCTAAAGCGATATGGTATAATTAACGCGAGTCCGTTCTCGAGAAGTTCGATGACAGCAACTTTGCCAATTCCAACAACGGAAATAGAAATTATTCGCCTTTCTGGAATCAGTTGGAACACCTATGAAAATCTTCTGGAAGACCTGCAAGAACGTCGTTTGCGTTTAACCTACTATTGTGGAAACTTAGAAATCTTGGCTCCTTCACCAGAACACGAACTCTATAAAGAGGTCATAGGGCGTTTTGTCGATACCCTCGCAGAAGAATTAGAAATTAATATTTATCCCCTCGGATCGACAACGTATAAGCGTCCCCAATTAAGTGGAGCAGAACCCGATAAATGTTTTTATATTCGCAATATTGCCACCATTCGGGGAAAACGACGATTGACACCAAGCGATCCTCCTCCCGATCTCGTCATTGAAATTGATATTACCAGCAGTTCGCGAAATCGATTGCAAGTTTATGCCTCTTTGGGAGTCCCTGAAGTGTGGATTTACGATCGCAATTCTTTAAGCATACAACAATTACAAAATGAGGAATATATTTCCTGTCCGAATAGTCAGTTTTTCCCCAATATTCCCATCACAGAAATTGCGGAATTTCTTCAACAAGCCGAAACAACAAATTATTTAGAGTTAGTGAGAATATTTCGCAATTGGGTTAGAAATGTAAGAGCCGGATAACTTTAACATTAAAGAACGAATAAACGCGATCGCGCCCGAGAAAAAGCCACGTAACGAGATTGATGCTGCTCGGGAATGCTCGGATTGCGAGAAATATCGCGATCGCAGACAAAAGCATTCTCATAAGTAGAACCTTGAGATTGATGGGACGTAATCCCATAACAGGGCTTTAAATTTGCCCATTGATTGCGAAAATCCCAGTATTCTCCCCAGGCATTTTTACCTTTGCGTTTTTGTGCTTTCTCTGCTAAGTGTTGAAGATGGCGATCGATCTTGCTGCGAGCGCTCGGATCCACCACTTTAAATCGATAGACATCCTCTTCATCTTCCACCCGCAAGCGCCAATAGTCGATCCCGTTGGGATTGGTGCGAAATTGAGGGGTATCGATAATCATCACTTCCGCGCAACTGGGAAGTACCATATCCCCACTCGCGGGATCGTGAATGGCTTCTTTGGCGATTAAGCGCTCTCCCTCAAGAAAGGGAGTTTTGGGATCGTAGAGTGCGTTTCTAACTTGAGTATTAATATAATCCACCTCGCGATTCGTCCAAGCGATCGCGCGGATATAGTTAGAATTTTGCGCGTATTTGGGAGATTGAAAGGCGCGAATTAACTGAGCAAACCACTGCGATCGCTGCAAGATCCACGCCCCTCGCTCCTTGTCGCGGGTGTAGTTGCTCCTTTGGGGTAAAATAACATTGCGATCGAACACCTTGGCACGAGCGGCAGAAATAAACTCCATCACCGGATTGTCTTGCGCTTGTCTGACCACTTCTGTGAGAGAGAATTGTTGGGGCAGAGCGAAAATCGGCGATCGCGTTTCGTGAATGGGCGGTAACTGGGCGAGATCTCCCGTGAAAATGAATTTAGTTCTATACTTTTGCGAGACTTGTTGCAGTAAGTTCCATAAAGAAGAAGACACCATCGATGCTTCATCAACAATGACGAGATCGTATTTGCCAATCCGCGATCGCCGTCCTTCCCGTAAAACTTTCTCTCCTTTTTCTGCTTCTAACTTTAATCCCAACAATCGATGAATAGTCGCATAATGGAGAGATTTACTGCTTTCCCCTCCCATTTCCTCCAACACCCCCACGGCTTTATGAGTGGGAGCCGATGCCGCGATCGCGATTTTGCGATATTTTTTTTGCAGACTGCGAATCAACTCGCGAATCACCGTCGTTTTCCCGGTACCGGCTCCCCCTTGCAGGAGAAAGAAACGCTCTTGAGAATGATAAAATGCTTTCATTTTCTCGAGAGCAGTATTTTGGCAAGGCGTTAAAACGAAATTTACAGTTTGCATCTCAATCCACCTTTCCCGAAAGCACGAATCCGCCCCAATAATAAGGCTGCGAATAGGGACAATAATGTTCCCCTTGTCTGGCGGCTTTATCTCGTGCCAAATCTCGCGTCATTTTGAGATTTTCCAGACAGCCCGAGGGAGCATCTCGTAACGCTTCTAATAAGCGATCGCAAGTTTCGATGAGTTCATTATAACTCAAATCTCGCAACCACATCTGTGCTTTTTTTAACGCTTCTGCGGGTTTGATTTCTTGCTTGAGGAGTTCATAAAAACGCATCATTAATAAACTGGTAGAAACCTCAGAAACCTGCCAAAGACTGCAGACGACATAACTTGCCCCTTTCACCAAAAAACCAACGGCAAACCCGACAAATTCATTGGTCGTAAATTGAGAGATATTCCCTCGAGTTTCGCAATCCGACAGACATACTAAGGAAGCGCTGGGATACTCAAAACTAAAAATATCCCTTAAAGTTAATTGCTCCTCATCCCCCAAAGCAAGGGCAGAAGTTTGAGGATCGGCGAAATTTTGATAGCTCTGTCCCGCAAAATGGAAGATATTGACAGGGATTTCGAGTGCTTCCAATACAGTTTCTTTGGCAATACTGATATTGCTAATCGTCCGAGGTTGAAAAAATTGCGCGATCGCATTGACTTCCAGTGCCTTAGACGAGATGGGATTGGCAACCGTATCAATACTTAATAAGGGAATTTTGGGCTGGGTTTGCGGGGGAATGGGGAGGGAATTTTTTAAACGCAAGCCAAATTTACCACTGGGAAGATAAATAGTCTGAAAATCTCGCGGGTTGAAGGGGGTTGAAAAAAGAAGGTGCAGGGGCAGTAAATGTAAGGTTTGGTGAGGAATTAACACCAAGCGATCGACGGTTTCGGAAAAATACGACAAAATCTTATCAACTTGTAAAATTTCCCCCAATTCCTCGAGAGATTGAAGGCAATTGGCAGGAAACGGTTGAGGATTGACGGTGAGAGATGAATTATTAGTCGTGGTGCGATCGCCGCGTTTCAACCAATTCTCGAAGGCTTCCAACCGATCGCGATCGCCAGAAATGACCGCGATCGGTTGGCGATCGCGCAGAATAAAGGTCGTTATCGATACCGGACTGATATGCCAATAAATCCCCCCAGTATTGGCATCGAGTAATTGCTGCATTTGTTGATAGTTGGGGGAGGCGATGGGAGTTTGATTGATGGTATTATACTGTTGCCAATAGATCGAAAGATTTTTCCGTTCTTCGGCTAATTGTAAAGCCATCATTTGCTGTTTATTATCGGAGGATTGTGCCAAACGTTCGATTTTTAAATGATGAAAACCAATAAATTTTTGTGACAGTCCGAGTTTTGCGCGCGGATTTTTAGCATTCAGCACTAATTGATTGAGAATGATCAGGGAAATATTGACATAGTTTTTAACATTTAAAGTATTGCCGAGGGCATGATTAGCGAGAATTAAATCTTGCATGACCTCTAAATAGTCCTCTTCCAAATTCGGTCGATCTTGCAAGGCATCGAGGGCTTTTTGATAGTTGACGATCGCTTTTTCCCAATAAGATTGGGGATTTTCTTCCTTGGCCGCTTGCTTGGCGCACGCCAATCCCTTGTAATATTGTAAAGTGCCCCGCGCCCAATGATAATTGGCGCTATCGGGTTTGAGTTTGCTCAATCCCTCATTCCAATTGTGAATGGCTGCTTCCCAATCGGAGGACGAAGAAGCCTGAAAAATCGTCCAACCGCGATTGCCCCAAATTTGCCAAAATGTGGGGGCAATTTCGAGCGCGCGATCGAAATGAGCGATCGCTTCTTCATAATCTCCCAATTCAGTCGCCGCCAATCCCCACCCGTTATACGCTAAAACATAGGCAGGTTGAAGAGAAATTGCTTCTCGATAATCCGCGATCGCTTCTCGATAGTTTCCGGCGGCTGCATGGGTCATCCCGCGACTGTAATACCCTTGATAAAAATTAGGCTGAATTAAAATGCCTTGGGTAAACTTTTCAAGGGCTTCCGAATAGCGTCCCAATTCCCGCAAAATATTGCCGCAGTTGTGATAAGCATCGTGATAGTTGGGATCTAAGTTCAAGGCTTCTTGAAAATCCGCTAAAGCGGCTGTGGATTCTTCTGCTTTTCCTCTGACAATACCCCGTCCGTTATAAGCAAAGTGTAAATCGGGTTGGAGGGCGATCGCGCGGTTAAAATCCTCGAGGGCGAGATCGGGGCGATCGGAATGAGAATAAGCGATGCCGCGACCGTTGAACCCGAGGGCAAAATCGGGTTTAATTTCAATAGCACAACTAAAATCGGTAACGGCGGCATCGTATTGTTTTAACTCCAGATAAACGCTACCGCGATTAAAATAGGCAAAGTGGGATTCGGGATCGATCTCTACGGCGCGATTGAAATGGGCGATCGCTGCCTCGTAACGCCCTAAATAATAGAGTGCCGCCCCGCAGCCATTGCGCGCGTCAAACAAGTCCGGTTGCGCCTCTAACGCCATTTCCCACAAGGATACCGCCCCGTCAAATTGTCCTTGACGATACTGTTCTGCCCCATAATTAAATAATTCCACCGGATCTTCCCCAGAAATCGTCGGGGGGAGAGTGGTTTCCGCTTGGGGGGTGAGAATTTCGCGATCGCTTAACTCTAAAAGTCGCGTCCCGATTTGTTGGGAGGCTTCTCCGAGATCGCCACATCCCATTTCCCCCAAACGTACCATTTGCCGGGCGATTTCGCGATCGATCGCCCCAGGATCTCGGCGCATCAAACTGCGACCGTAACGCTGCAACCAAGAACTAAACCAAGGATCGTAGCGACGAATGCCCAGTTTTTCAAAAAGGCGTTTCTGCGGCCACCCTCGGGCGACCCCATCGAGGATTTCTAGCCAGAGGGCTTTGTACTCCTCATTACTCAGGGGGGGAATATCTGCGGGATCGGGAAGATCGGAGTCGGGTCCGAGTAAATCCGCCAAGAGGTCTTGCAGCCATCGAAACGGAATTTGAAACATTGTTGTTTGTTATTGGTTATTTGTTGTTGGTTGTTGGGGGGGTTGGGTAGGTCGTTAGTTTATTATTCAGTGAATGGGTACAAAATCATAGCCCGACTCCGATCGCCGTTCCCAATTCTACCTCAAACCATTGTACGGCGGGATCGCTCTTGCCTCAAAGAAAAATCTGTTCGGTGCTGGCGATCGCGATTGAGGAGGTTGTCTTTCTCGTTTGCATGGGGCGATCGAGATTTTAATTGATTCTCTTTTTTGTAATCGTGAGAAAAAAACGCAATTTTTCTCACGATTCAATCTCATCCGTTGATTTGCCGGGGGAGGATTCTGCTTCCGCGTCAAAATTGGGACATAATGGGTTCGGATTTTCAGCCGGTAATGCAACAATTACCAAGGGGTCTTTTTTCCCATTGACTGCGATCGTTAATTGATGCAAATACCAAGCATTATTTTGCTTTGTTGCTTCTGCATAAGTGCTTCCACTTCTTTTCGAGCCGAATACTGCGAAGCGCAGGCAGGTTTTTTCTCCTATCATAGAAATCTGTGAAGCCCAACCCGTTGAAATGGGTTCCCCCAGTTCTGCGATCGCCTCGGGATGCGATCTTAAGGTATCCGTGGCGAGTTGATGGGTTTGATGACCCCCCGAGGATCGCCATACTTCTTGAAAGAGAGAACCGATTCCCGATACCACCGACAGGATTATCCAAAGGATCGACACCATCCCCAGCCCGATCGCTCCACCACAACCGAGAGAAATATACACGAGGGCATTTTTAGAAGAGTTTTGAGGTGGGGTCATGCTGAATTCAGCACAAGCAAAATGCTTGTTCCACTAATTCACAATTCATTTAATTGTACTATACGATAAATTAAAGAGCGCCCTAACCATTCCCTCACACCACGATCGCCCCTTCCTGCCAACAAGCCATCCCGATCGAACCAATTCAATTTAACGATCGCGATCGCTCAGCTTGTCTTTCTCATTTGAATGCGGCGATCGAGACTGACATCAATTGACTCAAGAACCCTCACTTTGCTTGAATTCTTCAAAATCTTATGAAATATGTTGTTTATCGTTATGTTCTTTCCGTTTGGGTCATGACATACAACCGATCTTCTCGCGTCTATCGAGTGGCCAGCAAGCGAGAAGCAATACTCAGAAGCCTTCCCTACTCTTTGTTCTCCTTGCTTCTAGGATGGTGGGGGATTCCTTGGGGGCCAATTCGGACGATACAGGCGCTTATTGTTAATTTTACGGGAGGAGAAATTATCCTCACCTCTGAGCAACAAAATCAAATGTATCCCAATCTGAAGCGTATAAAGGCTGCAATCAAAACACTATACAAACATTTTTCGCGTCAAACCCTGCACGGATTTTCTCATAGTATTTTACCCGACGATCTTGCGATCGCTCGGAAAGACGATCCAATTATGGTAGCTCATCGTTTGGCCAGCGCGATCGTTCGCCATCTCCATCTTCCCAATGGTTCTATTCTTGTTACTTATAAGAACAACTTGGATGTTCCCGGACGCGTTGAGTTAACCCCAAGAAACGAATATTTCATCGAACTTCACTCGCGATATAAGGAAAACACTCACGATATTGCTGCCATTTTGGCCCATGAAATTACCCATATTTTTTTGTACCGTGCTGGTTTGTGGCTTAATGATTCTTTAGATAACGAGATTTTGACGGATACGACTTCGATATATTTGGGAATCGGATGGTTGGGATTAAATGCTTATCGCCTGACAACAAAAAAGAAAAACAATAATTCAGGACAACGATATATTCAATATCAAGAAGAACGATTGGGATATATTACACCAGAAGAATTTGCCTATGTCCTTGGCAAACGAGGAATCCTGCATCAAGAAACAATGAACGGTGTGATTACCAGTCCTTTTGCTAAAGGAGCTTTAAAAAGAGGAATACGGTCAGCAAAGTTAGATTATCGACGACCTCCGATGAAAAATTGCGATTTGATTCGACGTATATTGTATCAACGGCGGCAAAGAAAGATTATCGATCTCGCTCATTCTGGAAAACGGCAAGGATTATCGCACTTGTCTGACGGCTATCAATTTGAAGTGT
>JBFRWJ010000310.1:0-9975 GCA_051439525.1 Spirulina sp.
GACCTAAAGTATGTAAGGATCAATATAATAGTTATCTGGATATGAGTATAGTACAGGTAGGCGAGGCAAAAACATTTGTTTACCACTGTGAAACTCCAGTCACTCTGATCAAATTCTTAAACACGCCGGAGTTTTCATCACAATTTAACCCGATATTACAACGCTAATGAAATCCCTAATCCACTCCCCACTAAATGTCGCGAGGGGAATCCCGTTAGAATCTCCAATTTAACGGGATTCGGGCTTCTTATATCTTGAGGTTTCCTCAAGACTAAGCCCTCAGAATCGCGACCAACATTCTACTTGGACTTTAGACTTCTCCTCGTCATTAGTTCAAATGTTTGTAAAAATACTGGCGATATAACTCGCAACTCACCGTTACCCCATCATCGTCTTGGCAAATGAGTCCCAAACTTTGCAGTTGAAAGGCGATGTGGGGTTCTAACTTTAAGGGTCTTTCGCTATTGACAACTTGTCGATAAGCTACGAGTAAATCGGGTTGGGAACTCAGCCAATGCAGCTTTTTGGACAGGCGATCGCTCAAACTCCCCCCATCTGTCACTAAGTCGGACAACAATTCCGAGCCGCGGCGATTATTGCGGACGGCATAGTAAAGTATTTGTCGTACCAAGTCGGGAAAACCCCCGAGTAAGGCGTGCAAGCGATCGCTTTCGATGGAACTCAGATACAATCGGTGATAGCTGGCTAATTCTCGGATCTGGGTGGCATTAAAAGGGAGAACGTCTAAGATTGAGCTAATATTGACAGGAGTTTTATCGTTCTCGAACAGAAGATGGGCTTCGGTCGAATAAACCAGAACAATCCGCAGTTTTTGCCACAAAGGATTATTCTTTGCCTCTTCGTACCACGATCGCAACAAGGAGAGAAAATCATGAGCGATGGTGGGATAGGCGAACAGGCGCTCTAAATTATCCAATGCTACGACGATTGGACTCGGGCTGCGGGAAAGAAGATATTGTTGTAAGTAGAAACTGCAATTGGTTAAAGCCCCCACCTCATCGCACCAAAATTCTTGCAAGCGTATCTCCGCTTCGAGCTGTTGGGTAATATTCGCACAAAACCAGCGCAAAAATTTCTCGACAGAACTTAAAATCTCGGTACTCGCACGGTTGAGACTCAAACGAATCTTCCGATAACCTTGCTTTTCCATGCGATCGAGCAGTCGCAGCAAAAGTGAGGTTTTTCCGACTTTGCTCGTGCCTCGCAGACAGAGTAACGCTCCCGGTTCTAACAGTTCTTCATACCCCAGTCGCTCCAAGTTGAATCGATGGATGTAAAAGGGGGAATCCAAAGAAACCGGACCTTCCGGACGTTCGAGTTGAATTGCGTTGGGCTGGGAATCCTTACAAATCACAATATTCTTTTCGAGGATACTTCGACAATTTGCTTTTGTTACTTTTTCGTTGAAAGTTTTTGAGAGGATTTTCCACAGCATGGGGATTAGCTTCTTTTTTAAGTAGCTAGGAGAGTAGTTAAGTTCAAAGGCAATTTGTTCGTAGGTTTTGGGTTCATTTTGACAACATTCTTGCAAAATAGTTTTCTGTAGGGGATTGAGAGAGTAATCCGTTGCGTCAGCAACAGCAATTTCTGCAACTTCAATCAATTTGGTGACTTTCATCTCGATCTGTTGGGAATAAATATGTGCTGAAAACATAGCAATGCTCTCGGCTCAACATTTCTGCACACACAATTTTTCGATATAGCAATGCCGCGCATCGTTTTGCACGCCCCAGTGGCTCTAAAAGGCGAAAAATTTTTAGAGTTTTCTCTTAGAGCAATAACTTATCAGTTGAACGACAAGTTCGCTAGATCTCTAACTTTGCACATCACCCTGTCTTAGTTTAAGTGAGAAACTTTGCTTTTTAAGAAAAGCGAAAGAGCTGACAAGTCGTTTCATCTTTGTTTAGTAGATGTTAGAGTATGTTACTCCCATTATAGGTTGAAGTTCGAGAATGTCAAAACCATTGCACAGTTATAGTTTTTTATGATAAGTTTTGTAAAAACGAACTGTGCTTTCTTGTATTTTTAGGTTAATACATCGATATAAAATGACTGAAGATGGGAAGAAATGCAACTTTTTTAAGATTGCTTTCTCCGCTTCCTTATTTAAGGAAATCCATTCGTTTTCCCCTTGAGAAGCCACCAGCCTCGTCGTTTTAAGCGTTCTCGGGCGCGATCGCCGTCCAAAGTCGCGAAATAATTCGGCGGTTCCCAAGGGTGAATGACGGGATAATTGGCGGGATAAAGCACGGGTTTCCAAAAGCCTTTCCACAGTCGAAAAATACGATAGCCGCATGCTTCTAAAAAGTCTGAGGCAGGGGTAGGATAGCCTTGATGGGATTCAAAGAAAATGTCCCGAACCCGTCGAGATGTTAGGGTTTCTTCTGCACCTTGGAAAGCAGCAAGTTCGTGACCTTCAATATCAATTTTTAAAACGCCAATTTTGGTCTGGCGATCGAGAAGATTATCCAATCGATTTAACTCAACCTCATAAACTTTGAGAGTTTCCTTATCATTAAAATTTTCTTTCGCTTCAACGATCGCGGCTTCTCCACGATTATAGGTGGGCAATCTTAAAAATCCCGTGCCTATTTTATTCGAGAGAGCGATTTTTTTGACTTCGATACAATTCCAACCTTTGCGATCGCGCCAAGTTTGAATATTAAACTCTAATTCGTCATAAATTCCCGGACAGGGTTCAAAAGCAAGAACTCGCCCAAATTGTCCGACTCTTTCTGACATAATTCCTGTCATGTAACCAATATTTGCACCAATATCGATCGCGGTTTCGCCGGGATCTGTCAGTCGCCACAGTGCTTCGCTTAAAGCTAAGTCATAAACCCCCATAATCCACAAGGACCATTCAACTTTATCATTAGGATGGGGATGAATGCGAAACGGCATTCCCCAAGGTAAATGAATGTTTTTAAATTCATCAATGGGTTGGTGAGGAGGACGACAAAGGCGACGATAAATTTGCCAAGGTTGCAGAATATATTCCGGACGATTCAAATAGTGCATTTTTGTTATTTGTTGTTGGTTATTTGTTATTTGTTATTTGTTGTTGGTTTTTGGTTTTTGGTTATTTGTTTTTCCCTACTCCCCATTACCCAACTAATCGCGCTTTCTTGAGCTTGAATATTTTCTTTGGGCGACCATTGTTCCATGCGTTCTCGAGCATTTTGTCCCATTTGTTGGATTTTGTCCTTTTGGGGTATGATCGATTGTAGTATGGCACATAACTTGTCAATATCGCCCCAAGGATAAATAAAGCCCGTTTGTTCGGGTTCGATTAATGTTCGCGCGCCAACGCGATCGCTGGCAATGACCCCGCATTCACATAACATCGCCTCATTAACGACGACCCCAAAAGGTTCGTATTCGGAACACAAGCAAAGCAGATCCGCCGCTTTATAGACGGCAGGAAGTTGACTTTGATTGAAAAAACCCAAGAACTTAACCCGATCGCAGAGATCTAATTCTTTCACTCTCTCTTCGAGTTGCGATCGCATTGCACCATCGCCAACATACAACAGATAGCTATTGGCAACATTCGCCTTGGCAAATGCTTCGAGAATGTCTTGGGGGCGCTTCCAAGGTTGTAATTTAGCACAAAAAACGAGGATGGTTGCATCCAGAGGAATGTGCCAGTTTTGGCGGACTTTAGCGCGATCGACTTCAGCAGCTTTAGCTAACCACCAATCATTATCCGCCACAAACGGCGTTATAAAAATGCGTTCTTTCGGGATGCCTAACTCGGCGATCGTTTGTTTGCCAAAACCCGTCGAAACTAAAATGGCATCCCCGAGACGGTAAATGTGAGGGAGGAGAAAGGGCTTAATTTTCGCTTTCCACGATTGACCGCTTCGGGAAGATAAACGACTCGTATCCGTACTAAAAATAAACCCTTTTCCGTACAATTTCGCAGCCAATACCACCAGCCAAAAACTGGCATAAGCATATCCTGCATAAACGATAATAACATCGCTTTCTCGGACGAGTCGTATTAATTGCGGATTAATCAGACCCCAAAATTTACCCAGTCCCGGCTTTGGGGAAATATTGGGAACTTGTATCCACGGATATCCTTCTAATAAGGGAACATCCCACGTTACCTCCGTCGCAAAATCGCGATCGCGGTACGATTTTGCCCCTTCCCAAGAACAATAAGCCACCCGAAAATCCCATTGCTGTTTGACCATTAATCGAAACAGGGGGATAATATAGGGAATGGGGTGCGAGACAACGATGAGAATGCGATGAGAATGAAAAGGAGTGGCAGAATTAAGCGAAGAGGTCATTTCAATGAACAATGAACAATGAACAATGAACAATCCCTGCTGTCAGGACGTTAAATTTAACCTCCCGACTCGGGATCGTTTTAATTGTTGTTGATTCTCTCGGTTCTCTATTTTATCTTTTTCTTGGTTATTTCTCTCATGAAAAAAATTGTTAAAGTCAAACCCAATGCCAAACGGCAAGAAATCGTCGAAAAACCCGATGGGAGTTTGTTCGTTTCCCTTCAATCGCCTCCCCGAGCGGGAAAAGCGAACCAAGAGTTAATTAAAATCTTGGCCAAACAATACGGCGTTGCGCGATCGCAAGTGACCATTAAAAGCGGTTTAGCCTCCAAAAATAAGTGGGTCGAAATTTCCCCGAAGGGAGATTAAAGCCGGACCGCGAACTATCAGTTAAAATCAAAGAGAGAAAGTCACGATTTGTCATTCCGATTATCCAGTTAACCCCATTCTCCCCTCCCAGAACCATGCGTCAATTTTCTCGTAGTCTTCTTGCCTCATTACTCGCGATCGGCGGACTTTTAAGTAGTTCTTTACCCCTTCTCGCTCAAATCGATCGCGCCATCAGTTTTATTCCTCCCGATGAAAACCTTGGCGAACCGAGCAATACCGGGGGCGGTGGCAGTCGCGGTCAATGCTTGGCCGATTCCAAGGAGAACTCTCCCTTAACAATTCTCGCGCCCCAGTTGTCAGAATCTCCGGAAAAACACAATTGGCGAGGGGGACTCACTTCAGACTCTTCTCCCTCTCTTTTCGTTTATCTTCCCGAAACCCATGCCAAAACGGGAGATATTCTACTTCTCGAACATCGCGAAGATGGCACTCTCGCAGAACGCTACTATCAAGAGATTGTCCTCCCCGATGAGTCGGGCATCCTCCGTCTTTCCCTGCCCGTTACCCTAGAAGAAGGCAAAACCTATGAATGGCATTTTGCCCTCATCTGTGACGCGCAAGATCGCAATGGCGATGCGATCGCGATCGGCACGATCGAGCGCATTGCCTCCACTTCCCAACCCCCTTCCCGTCCCGAGAGCGCCTCTCCCCTCGCCCGACTGGAATATTATGGTCGAGAAGGTTTGTGGTATGACTTTTTTGCTCTCTTAAGCGAAGAACAAAAGCGATCGCCCCAATTGCGAGAAGTCTGGTCAATGGCATTAAGACGGGAATTCGGCCAAAACAGTCCTATTCCCCAAGCACCTTTTCTCTCTTGTTGCGAAGCTGTTGAACGAGAGGAATAAATCAGTCACCAGTCACCAGTCACCAGTTAACGAACAACAGGGAACAGTTACTCGCGAGCTTTCCGGCGATCGCTTTGCCCGTTCTCCCGAGAGGAAGAGGAACAAGATTCCAAAAACAAATCGTATTGCTTCACGATCGTGCGTTGGAGGGCAATAATCGCCGGATTCACTTCCAAATATTGTCTTTGGGGATTGGCAGAATAGGTACGCTGTTCGCTGGCAATCATCTCCGCATCTTGATCGAGGAATTTTTTAAAGAGAAACTGCCAAATTAGATTGGTAAGTTGAGGTTTAAGGGACTTTAACAACCATTGGGGCAGGGGAAGTTTGAGGAACAAATAAGAAAAAGAGCGAGTTTCCCGTTTCCCCACGGGCAAGCGCATCAGATAGAGGGAAGATAGCCCCTCCAGAGAACTGTGATAGTGGGGATAGTTGTATCGCACCGAAACCGTTCGCGTCGTCACCCGATCGCCGCGATCGCTGATGCCCAGCCACTTCGTGGCCAAGCCTTGATAGGAAACGCGGTAATCCGCCCGCACCCAAGCATCTCCCGCACTTAAATGAAGCAGAACCGGATCGAACCAACCTTGCAAACCCCGATGCAGAAAGCCATGAAACACATCCATCGTGTTTTCATTGCAAATGGAAAAGTGGGCGGAGAAATGGGCGGGAATCGGAACTCCCAACCATTCGGGATCGTCGTATTCTGGCATATCGGGCAGGGGCGTTGCTTCCGCCAAACCGGCATCTCCCGGAAAAATCCAGATGAGATTATATTTTTCTCCCACGGGATAACTGCGCGCCCGAGCCGGCGGAAGCTTTTGCTCCGGGGGAAAGTAGGGAATTTTCACGCATTCTCCCGAGCCGTTAAATTCCCAGCCGTGATAGGGGCATAATAAACGGCATCCTTGCACTTCCCCTTGGTGTAAAGCCACCCCTTTATGGGGACAAGCATCTTCGAGAGCGTGGAGTTGACCTCCCTCGTCCCGGTACACCGCGATCGCCTGTTGCCAGATCGTCACGGGAACAATCTGACCGGGTTTGACGCGATCGGCCCAACTCACCGGATACCAGTAATTGGGATTAATCCCCACTTCTCGAATGCGATTTTGGACGATGTGTTCGCTTAGCGTCGCAGTCAGTTCCACCCTCTCCTCCTCAACTCGATTGATGAAATTTTCGTTTTCTAAGATACACCGCGATCGCCAAATTTCAGGGAACGAACGAGATTGTCCCCAAGCGAGACAGCGAACGGGCGTTTAACATAGGAAATAAGGGATCGGGAATTTGTCGCCGATGTTATCTACCGAGCGCCCCCATAAAAATCATTGTTCTTAAGTATCTTTTTCTTCTTTCCCTACCCCAACCATGCGTCAATTTTCTCGCGGCTTCATCGCTTTTTTCCTCGTACTTGGCAGCTTTTTAGGCAATTCCTCGCCCCTTCTGGCTCGAGGCGAACACTCCTCGATCGGTTTTATCCCACCCGACGACCATATTGGCGAACCGCGCAATGTTGGAGGCGGAGGTAGTCGCGGTAACTGCTGGAACGATCCCCACAATCAACCTCCCGTCACCATTCTCGCCCCCGAGCTGCCTACCGTGTCGGCGAGCGCGTATAATGTCAGACAGCGAGGCGGACGAACCGCTAATTCTTTTCCCGCTCTTTTCGTGTATCTGCCCCAAACCCATGCCGAAGCTGGAGATTTTCTCCTGATGGAGCATCTCGAAGACGGCAGCACCCAAGAACTTCATCATCACAATTTTTCTTTACCCGACCGATCCGGCATTATTCGCTTCTCCATGCCGATCGCCCTAGAAGCGGGCAAAACCTATGAATGGCAATTTTCTCTCTTCTGCGATCCCGGCGAGCGCGGGATCGATGTGGTGGTCAGCGGCAAAATCGAACGGGTTTCCCTCCCTGACGAGCTGACCCCGCAAATCGAAGAGGCTTCTTTAGCTACCCAGATCGAACTCTACGGGAAAGCCGGATTGTGGTATGAATTTTTTGCACTGTTGACCGACGAGAAAATGCGATCGCCCCAATTGCAAGATGCGTGGCAAACCGCGATCGAGCAAAATATCGCCCTCGATCTGCCCTTTTATCAAATGCCTTTCCTCCCTTGCTGTTCGATCGCTTCCGAGCCAGATTGACATCTCCTACTTTCAGCATTTGCGGATAAACATCGGAACATCAAGATTATGGGGTCGATTTGTTTGCTGGGCGCGATTCATGAAGGGCTGAGGGCGGAACCTGCGTCCGCCCTTTAAGAGCAAGGTCTCACCGCTAACCCGATCGGGTCTAGCGGGAGTCCTCTCGCGACGTTTATGATAGAGGCAACCCATCCAAAAGACTATGCCCAGTTTCCCCCATTTCTCCAGCTTTGCTTGACCATCGCGACCGAAAAAAATTTTGGCAATTTCTCCAACAATGGCGGGGGATGTTGGTGGCAACTCCGAGTATGGCATTGCTGGCCATTCTCTTGCGAGGTCTGGGATTCGTGCAACTCCTCGAATGGGCGATGCTCGATCGCTTTTTTCTCTGGAAACCTCCCGAAGCCGTGGACGAGCGCATTGCCCTCGTCACCATTGATGAAGCCGATTTACGGGAGATTGGGGAATGGCCGATCTCCGATGCAATTTTAGCGGAATTGCTCGGGAAAATTCAGACCCAACAGCCCCGGGCGATCGGGTTAGACCTCTATCGGGATTTGTCCGTTCCTCCCGGTACGGATATCCTCGCCCAAGTGTTTGCCTCGACCCCCAATCTCATTGGCATTGAAAAAGTCACTGGGGATGAATTTGGCAAATCCGTTGCTCCCCCAGCCCTGCTCAAAGAGCGAGATCTCGTCGGTGCGGCGGATTTTTTATTTGATGAAGACGGGACGATTCGCCGCGCTTTGCTGGCTTTGCGCTACGAAGACGGTCGGACGGTGTTTAGTTTTCCGGTCAAGTTGGCTTTGGCCTACCTACAAACCGAAAATATTGGCCTGCAACCCTTAGACGAAAGCGGGCGCGTGCAGTTGGGAAAAGCCATTTTTTCCCCCTTGGAGGACAATACCGGTGCTTATATCGGTGCCGACGATCGCGGCTATCAAATTCTTTTTGCCTTTCGCGCTCCCCCTTGTCCAGATTGTTCGTCGTTTTCCCTCGTTTCCATGCGCCACGTCCTCAACAATGAGATTGCAACGGATTTGTTTCGCGATCGCGTGGTGATCGTGGGGGTGTCGGCGGCCAGCGTCCAAGACCGCTTTTTTACCCCCTACGGTCGGAGTTTTCCCACGGCACCGACAGGGGTGGAAATTCACGCCCACGCCACCAGTTTGCTCCTCAGTGCAGCCTTGGACGCTCGACCTCTCTTGCGGGGGTTGCCCGAGGCTCTGGAATGGCTTTGGATTTTGGTTTTGTCGGGGGTGGGTGCGGCGATAAGCTGGCAGGTCTTTCGTTGGGAGTGGAAGGTATTGGGGTTGATGGGGGCGGGCAGCATCGCCATCGCGGGGGCTTATAGCGTCTTTCTTTTGGGGTGGTGGTTGCCCGTCATTGCCCCGTTACTGGCCCTAGCCGGGTCGGCGATCGCCATCGGCGCTTATTTAAGTTATGTAGCCCGGGAAGACCGAGAAGCGGTGATGAATTTGTTAGGGCAGCACGTCAGCCCTAAAATTGCCCGAGCGGTTTGGAACGATCGCTACCAACTCCTCGAGGAAGGGCAATTAGTGGGACAGCAAATGACAGCAACGGTGTTATTTTCCGATATCAAGGGATTTACCACCATTACCGAAAGCCTCAAGCCCAAAATTTTGCTCCAGTGGCTTAATGAATATATGAAAGCCATGTCGGAGGTGGTTTTAGAGCATGACGGGGTGTTGGATAAATTCATTGGCGATGCTGTCATGGCAGTGTTTGGGGTTCCCCTGCCCAAAGTCGAGAAGGAGGAGATTGCCAAAGATGCCAAGGCTGCCGTCCGGTGCGCGATGGAGATGGCCGTCAAAGTTGAGGAACTCAATCGCCAATGGCGCGATCGCGATTTGCCGGAAGTTGCGGTGCGGGTGGGGATTGCCACGGGGGAAGTCGTCGCTGGGAGCTTGGGCAGCCGCCAGCGTTTGAATTATACGATTATCGGCGACAGCGTCAATGTGGCCGCTCGATTGGAAAGTTATGAGAAGTCCAGGGATGGGGGGATTTTTCGCATTCTCATCAGCGAAGAAACCCATCGCTACATCGCTGGGGATTTTCCCGTCAAGTATTTAGGAGAGGCACGGCTGAAAGGGCGATCGCAGCCCATGAAAATTTATCAGATTTTATGGCAAGGATGACGATTCCCGACTCCCGATTCCCGGTTGCCTAAAAAAAAATATAATGTTATACTACTTAACTACGCGGCGGTTGTAGCCAAGTGGTTAAGGCAGTGGATTGTGGTTCCA
>JBFRWJ010000311.1:0-10903 GCA_051439525.1 Spirulina sp.
ATGTGTATAAGAGACAGCTCCTTGGCTTTTACCTTTAAAGCCACTGCACCGTATTGTAACAAATATATTAATCCCGGACGAGTGGGAATCGTTTCGTCTTTATTAAAAGAGCGATCGCGATAATGCTGTTTGGCCCAGTCGATCGTCTCTTGCCACTTTAAAAAGGGACTGGGGGGATTGAGAGTCAAAAGCGGAAGCGTGGGAGACATAACATTTAATTCAACCAAACGGCCTCGCCATTTATTTTAGCGAAAACCCGCAATTTCTCCCAATTTTCCCCCAACCGCGCGCAAATAATCCCCAGGGGAAAGTAAAAACGTGCAGATTGGAGAAAAACAAGATTGTAGTTAGTAGAGTAAGACCAATTCGCAAGGGGACAATCTCGCCAAGAGAATTGGCATAACTCCTATAGGACTTACGCACCTTGCCCCCTAAATCCCCCAATTTTGGGGGACTTCCGGTCTGGTCCCCCCCAGATTTGGGGGGCTAGGGGGGCGAAATCTCGTGACACTGCGTAAGTCCTGTCCTATTCAAACACGCTATTTCCGATCGATGTCTGCATCTTCCCCCCCAAAAAATATGGCTAATTATCATCGCTTGCAACAAGCCTTACATATCGGGTTGCGCCGTCAAATCTTTTTTGCCGTTTGCGATAATATCGAACTGCGCGATCGCATTTCCCAACAGTTGCACGCTTCTGCTGCCGATCGCCCTTCTCCATTGGTCAAACTCACCTTAGATACTAATAATCCCAACTTTCTCGCCGCGATCGCTGCCTTCCTCAAACAAAATCCGCACCCCACTCCTCACCCTACTTTTGAAATTGTCGGCATTGAAGGCTTAACCCGCAAGGGAGCAAGAATCCAGCAGCGCTTTATTCGCACCCTGCGGCGGATCGAACGCCATCTGACCCAAGTCGAGTTCTCGCTCTTGCTCTGGGTGTCCGAACCTTGGTTTAATAATATTCGTCAATCGGTGCCGGAATTTTGGCAATGGCATACGGGGGTATTTGAATTTACCGGGGATGGGGCGGCTCTGGGGAGTGCATCGCAACCATACGCCCTCCCGGGGGTTGCGAGCGATCGCGATACTCCATCTCGGCAGTCTGAGAATGGCCGCCCTCAAACAACAGGGATGCTAACGAGGAGCGAGGGGGAATTTCCCTTTGTTTCCCTGAAAACCCTTGCCGCTCCTCTTGCCTCTATGCCTGCCGTGCCGCAGGCGAAGCCCCCCGCCCCACCGCCACCGCGTCCACCCTTACCGCCCCATTCTTCTCCTGCCATGGCAGCGCAATATTACCTGCAAGTTGCCCATCAGCACCGCGATCGCATTGCCAAAGGGGAAGCCGATCGCGCCACCCTGACGGCGGCGATCGAGGCTTACGAACGGGCATTGCAGTATCGAGAAGCCTTTCCCCTAGCGGCGGAGATTTATAACGATCTGGGGAACTTTTATTGGATGCGATCGCGCCATCCGGAGCGTCCGGAACAGGCGTATCCCGATTTGGAACGCGCCCTCGGGATCTATCACGAAGCGATCGCGACTTTAAGCGATCGTGAAGCCATGCCCCAAACTTATGCCATGATTCAGAATAATTTGGGGGCGGCTTATGGGGATCTGGCCCGCTATCGAGATTTGCCGGAAAACCTGCGAAATTCCATTGCGGCTTATGAGGAAGCCCTACGCTATCGGACGGCGGAAAATAACGCCCTGAAATACGGTTCGACGCAAAATAATTTGGGCACCGCGTATTGGCATTTGGCACAACACGAGAACCCCCAAGAGAATTTACAGGCGGCGATCGCCTCTTATTCGGAAGCGGGCAAATATTACGATCCCGAGGGGGATGCCCTGAATTGGGCGATGATTCAAAATAATTTAGGCACCGCTTATTGGAATTTATCCCAATATGAAAAGCGGGAAGATCGTTTGAGATCGGCGATCGATTGTTACGAACAAAGTCTCATCTATCGCACGGGGGAAAATGCTCCGGTTGCTTGTGCGGCAACGCAAAATAATTTAGGGACGGCTTATTGGCATTTAACCGCAACGGAAGGGTTAGAACCCGCTCGCAAACAAGATTATTTACAACGGGCAGCAGAGGCTTATCAGATTGCCACAAAACTCGCCCATCATCTCGATCGCCAGACTCCTCCGGTGAAGGTTAATTTTAATTTTTTAGGCACGTATAATAATTTGGGTTTGGTTTCCTATCAATTGGGAACAGAGGAGTTATTTCCCGTTTCTCAATCCGAACGATTGCAACATTTAGAAGCATCCTTACAGGCTCATCTGCAAGCCTTAAGTAATGTTCCTCCCGATTCGGAAAGCTATCAAACCGCATTAAATTATATTATCCGCACCGTCCGCGCTTTTTACAAACAAGGGGGAATCGAAGGGCAAAATCTCGCGCTTTCTCAAGTTCCCGGTCAACTGCTCCCGCAATTACTCCCCCATCTTGGATAAGATTAAATTTGTCGAAAGCTCAATATTGTTAAAAATTGTTACAATAGAGCCGTAACAATGTTGCAGTTCGGGACGAAAAGGAGAATCAATTGGGGCAAAAAAGTCAAGCGATCGCATTAACCGAATTACAACCCGGAATGCGAGCTCGCGTAGAGAACATTGCCGACAGCTCGGAAAATATCACTTTAAGGAGCTTTTCGCAACGTTTGCAAGCCATGGGAATCCTTCGCGATCGCCCCATTGAAGTCTTGCGTCGTGCGGGGTTTGGGAGACCGTTACACATTCGCGTAGGACAAACGACAGAACTCGCGATCCGACCCCAAGAAGCCCAGTGGATTATGGTTAAGGTAATGGGAAAGGATGAAGGAATTTCGGAAGGATGAAGGATGAAGGATGAAGGATGAAGGATGAAAATCTTGTCATTTCAGTGAACAACCAATAACCAATAACCAATAACCAATAACCAATAACCAATAACCAATGAAAAGAATTGCCTTGTTAGGAATGCCCAATACGGGAAAATCTACCTTTTTCAATCGCGTGACTGGAATGGCTGCGAGTGTGGGCAATTGGCCGGGGATTACGGTAGATTTATTGCAGGCAATCATCAAGATCGATGGAGAAGAAGTGGAAATTATCGATCTTCCCGGTATTTACGATCTCCAAGGAATAGCAGATGATGAAAAAATCGTTCGTAATTTTCTCGAAAACTATGCGATCGATTTAGTGATTGTCGTTCTCAATGCGTCTCAGATCGATCGTCAAATTCGCTTGCCCTTACAAATTAAATCTTTGGAAATGCCAGCCGTTCTGATGTTAAATATGGCAGATGAAGCAGAAGGCTATGGGATTTGTATCGATCCCAAACCATTAACAGAACGGTTAAAAATGCCGGTCTTTCTCATTAGTGCAAAATATGGTTCTGGTTATCTGCAAGCCTATGAAGCAATCAGCAAAAAGATGCAAGAACAGATCCTTCCGATCTCTCCTCAAACCCTGGGAATGCAGTTAGATAAGAGTCAGGATATTTCTCCCGACGCGATCGCAGAAGTTCTGGAGGGTGCAGTCGAAATTCCCACACAGATCGGGAGCACTTGGACGGAACGTATCGATCGCATTCTCTTGCATCCCTTTTTCGGATTGCCTTTATTCTTTGGGGGAATGTTTGCGGTATTTTGGACGCTTTGGGCGATTGGGTTGCCCTCCCAAGATGTGATGAAAAATGGGGCAGATTGGCTGTTAGAACAGCTCCTCGAACCCGCGATCGCACCCCTCCCCGAAATTGTCAGAGATTTTCTCGTTCAAGGTCTCTGGAATGGTCTTTCTACGGTTGCCTCTTTCGTTCCCTTAATCGTCCTTTTCTTTATTTTAATGGCAGTTTTAGAAGATAGCGGTTATTTATCTCGCTCTGCCTATTTAATGGATGGATTGATGGCACGTTTGGGTTTAGATGGGCGCAGTTTTGTTATGCAAATGATGGGGTTTGGTTGTAATGTTCCGGCATTAATGGGAACTCGGGTCATGCGATCGCAAGCCTTGCGTTTTTTAACCATGTTAACGATTCCCTTTTCCCTCTGTTCGGCACGGCTACAAGTCTTTGTTTTTATTATTGTTGCCACCTTTCCCAATGGCAACGGAGCATTAGTTTTATTTTCCCTGTATTTATTGAGTTTTGTTGCTGCGATCGCGACGGCAGCAATTTTTCAAGGGACATTTCCCAATGACGAACCTTTTATTTTAGAACTACCCCCCTATCGCTGGCCGACATTGAGACAAGTTACCTCGAGAGGATGGGGAGAAGTTCGTATGTTTTTATCTCGTGCCTCGGGTTTTATTACCTTGGGTTGCGTCGCCGTTTGGTGTATTACCAGTTTGCCCGTGGGTGCGGTAGGATTAGAAACAATTGGCGGTCGTATCGGTACATTTTTGAGTCCAATTATGCAGCCGATCGGGATCGATCCTTATTTAACATTGGCGTTAATTTTTGGGTTTATTGCCAAAGAAATTGTCATTGGTTCGTTAGCTGTCATCTATGGTTTGGGGGCTTCGGGGATTAGCGATCGCATTGCCGAAACCGTAACTTTTGCTCAAGGCTATAGTTTTTGTATTTTTTGCTTATTATATACGCCTTGTTTGACTACAATTGTAACGTTATTTAATGAGGCAAAATCTTGGGGATTTACGCTACTTTCTTTAGTGTATTCCTTGGCATTGGCATGGTTGGGCAGTTTCCTATTTTATCAAAGCGTACAACTGCTAGGAGGGCAATAAGGTCTACTCGGTAAAATTGGTAGGATTCGCGATTGCACCAACAACCAAGACGATTATAATGAGTGAGAGATTGCCAATCGAATCTCTAATTCAACCCTCAAATTAGAAGCTCATGTCAGAACACGAACAATATACCCTAGTCACCCGCAGCGATTTTGACGGACTGGTTTGTGCAGTTTTGTTAAAAGAACTTGACTTAATCGATGATATTAAGTTTGTGCATCCTAAAGATATGCAGGACGGCAAAATTGAGATTAGCGATCGCCATATTACCACCAATTTACCCTATGTCGAAGGCGTGCATTTAGCCTTTGACCATCACTCCAGCGAGATCGTCAGAAATCCAGAGATTCAGACCAATCATATTATCGATCCCGATGCTCCTTCTGCAGCCAGAGTAGTTTACAATTACTATGGCGGTCCGGAAAAGTTTCACACTATCTCTCAAGAAATGCTGACTGCAGTGGATAAAGCAGACTCGGCTCAGTTTAATCGAGAAGAAATTTTAAATCCTCAAGAATGGGTGCTTTTAAACTTCTTAATGGATGCTCGCACCGGATTAGGACGATTTCGGAATTTTCGCATCTCCAATTATCAATTGATGATGGAGTTGATCGACTATTGCAAAAATCATTCGATTGAAGAAATTTTAGATATTGAAGATGTCAAAGAAAGACGAGATTTTTATTTTGAACAAGCAGAAAAGTTTAAAGAACAACTCGAACGCTGCGGAAAAGTCTATGATAATCTTATTGTTTTAGACCTCAAAGGAGAAGAAACAATCTATCCCGGCAATCGCTTTATGGTATATGCTCTATATCCTCAATGCAATATTTCCATGCACGTGATGTGGGGTTTGAAAAAGCAAAACACCGTCTTTGCCGTCGGTAAATCTATTCTCAATAAAACCGCAAGCATTAATATTGGCAAACTCATGTTAGAATATGGGGGAGGCGGACATGCAAATGCGGGCACTTGTCAAGTGGAAAACGATCGCGCCGAGGAAGTCTTTCAAGAATTAGTTCAAAAGATTACGACTTCATAAAAACAAGTTTGCTAGGGAATGGGTCAAATCAAGTCAACAGGTTGGTTGGATATGCTGAATTCGATTCAGCATCCCCCAACCTAAAAATTAAAAATTATCAATTCAAAATTATAATCTCACCCATTCCCGTTGCTACGATTAAGGAGATATGCCCGTTAATCTTCAACCTGCAAATTTTGCAAGCGATCTGCGGGAATTCCCATTTCTTTTAAAATCGTGTAAGCAATAACGCGATATCCCGATCGATTGGGATGAACCCCATCATAAGTTAGAATTGTCTGAGTTGTTCCGGCGTATTTTTGATAAGTCTCGATAACTTCGCGAAACGGTTGATTGAGATTGATAAATAAACAGTTATTTTCAGTTGCGATCGCTTGCATGGTGCTGATATAATTAACCAAACGCCGATTTTCATGACTGTCTAAATATTCGCGAATGGGAGTGGGTGCAAGCAGGATAACTTCAATATTTTGCTCCCGTGCCAAACGGACCATTTCTCTTAAATCCGAGCGATATTGTTCTAAAGGATTTCCCGTCGGTAAATTGCCTTCAGGATAGTGTTTTTGTTCCTCAAAATTATAAAAGGCATGCCAGACATCATTAACGCCAACATTAATAAAAAGTAAATCGGGATTTTCTGCTAAAACATCGGGTTGAAAGCGTTGGCGCATTTGTATGGACTTATTACCGGATATTCCCGCATTAACCAGCTCAAATTTGCGATCGGGATAAAGTTCTTTGAGATAACGCTGCAATAACCAAATATATCCGCCTTCTCGAGTTCCTGCTTCCGTAATGCTATCTCCCAAAAACACGATTTTATCGACTTCGAGAAAGGGATCTAAGGGATCTTCTCGTGCCGTCGATCTATTGTTGGAGAGACAAGAGGTGAGATTGAAAAGCATTAATGCCAATCCGATCGCGATCGCTAATTTTTTCATAGTTTTCGGAACTCATTTGAACAATCGTGTTGTTAAACCTTACGGGTCGCTTACAATAGGAAAGACTGTGTCTATCCTCGTTAAGTTTTCGGAGTCAAGCACCCTTGCGATCGAGTTCATCAGAATTATGGTTTGTGGATTAATTGCCGGAACGACTTATCCTTTTCGCACCTTGAAGATTTTTTGGCGATCGCCATCTCTTCTGCGCTTTCTCATCATTCCGGTTGCCGTTAATATCCTTGTGGGTATTTTACTGTATGCGAGCCTTTTATTTCCAGCATGGAATGGTTTGGATGCTCTGACGTTCAGGATGGATGCAGGAGTCGATCGCTTCATTGCCGATCTGCCTGCATGGTTAGGTTTTCTCGACGATCTCATTCTCGGATTTTCTTATATCCTGCGCTTTCTTTTACTGGCGATTTTGTTTTTAATCACGGGGTTCATTCTGTTACAATTTGGTACGCTTTTGGGTGCGCCGTGGTACGGGCAACTCTCGGAGGAAATGGAAAGATTTCGCTTGGGAGAGGCTAAAATCGTAGAAGTGGGATTCATTCGCGATATTTGGCGAGCGATCCTTTTTGAGCTCAAAAAGTTAGTGTTTTGGGTGGCGATCGCGATTCCTTTATTGCTGTTAAATTTCCTGCCTTGGGTGGGATCTCTTGCCATGGCACTGCTTTGGATTGCCCTAACTGCAACCATTGTCGGGTTGGATTTTCTCGACGGTCCTTCAGAACGTCGCCGCTTTAAATTTCGTCAAAAATTGACGATTCTCGGGCAAACTTTTCCCGCGAGTGCGAGTTTTAGTTTGGTCTGTTGGGGATTGATTAGCATTCCTTTTATTAATCTTTTAACCGTACCGATCTGCGTCGCTTCGGGGACATTATTTTGGTGCGATCGGGTTTTGCCGAAATTAGAAAGATTTTGAATGTATTCCCATAGTGCTATAAAGATAATATTTACTATTCGCTGTTCGCTGAAATGACTCCAGAAGAATACGATCGCCAAATCGAGGGCGTCATCCAAACCCTCCATCACGATTTACCCACCCTATTCGAGCGGGATATCTCCTATGATATTTATACCTCAGATATAGACTTTCGCGATCCCGTCAATCGATTTAAAGGAAAATTTAATTATCGTATTATTTTTTGGACGTTGCGCTTCCATGCGGGTCTATTTTTCAAGGAAATTTATTTTGATGTCCATCAGATTAAAGCCACTCAACAAGATTGTATTGTTGTCGATTGGACGGTGAGGGGAACATTGCGGGTTCCTTGGCAAGCAAAAGTGTTGTTTAATGGCACTTCAACCTATAAACTCACCGAAGAAGGTCTGATTTTTGACCATTGCGATCGCTGGGATCGTTCTCCTTGGGAAGTTTTAAAACAATTTTTTGGGAAATCGTAAGATTCGATAGATTATAATAGAAATCTAATCAAGTTGCAACCGTTTCAATTCCTCACAAGCATGATGTAGAGAACTTGGTGCATTGTCATCGAGTCCTTGACGACATATTTCTTCTGCTAATATTTTCGCAGATTCTTTCGCTAGGCTACTTTTTTGTATTTTCTTATAATTTTTGTATTTTTCTTGTTTGTAGTCTATTTCTTCACTATTATCATCTTGGTTTTCAATGTAAGCAAACCATGTTTCTATGTTTCTAGTGGGTACAAAAATCGCAATTTTTTCATCGGGAAGACGTAAATCTTTATTGCGCGTACCTTCTTCTTTATCTAATTCAATATTGAGGTCTCGTATTCTATCGTCAACATTGGTATTATCAGCATCAATCATTACGATAATCGCCGTATTTTGATAATTCTTTATCTTTCTATAGGTTGCAACCAGTTGAGGATAATACTTAATAACTTTTGCATTATTGAGCTTTCCGCTTTCTTTTACCGTAGGAAATGGGCTAATTCTTCTTTTATTAAATCCTCGACAAATGAGATACTCTCGGATAAATTCATAGTGTGTAGCATCTTCACATAAAACTGCTATTCTGGTCTGTTTATTAGCCATTGTTATTCATCGTAAATCCATCCTAATTCTATCAGTTTAGCAAGAGATATACCATCACTATCTTCCTCTTGATGAATTTTTTTGATGCGAGTTCCTGCATTATCTTGACGTTCAAACCAATATGTAGAATTGCTTGCTAAATAATTAATTAAAGATGGGTGATGAGAAATTAAAATTGCTTGTTTTGGGTTATCCACACAGTAATCGATGAGTTCGCTTAACCAAGGCTGAATTTCGGGTAAAGCTAAAAAGTTTTCAGGTTCATCAATACAGATTGTACAATCTTCATCTGGAGTACAATAAATTAATGTATATAAAATAATTAAAACCTTAAGACCATTTGACAATTCCTTCATTTGATATATTGCTCGTTGCGGTTGAGAAAAAACTGCCAGCAAACTTCTGGTTTCTCCAGCGATTTTTTTGTTTTGGAATGAATCAAATCCTTCGATTATTTTTTGTAATTCAAGTGTCAACTTGATAATTTTACTTTGATTTTCTTGTGATAAATAACTATACCAAGCAGAATAATTAGAGACTTCAAAATTGGGTCTCGTGTCTTCTTGAAAACTTTCTGATTCTATAGAGAAGGGATTAATATGAACAATAAATATATTAGCAATTCGTTTTTTAAACCATGTTAACTTTTGATTTTCCGCTCTTTCATAAACAAAGCCAACACCCGATCGAAACCAATCGAAAAATTCTAAAAATGCACCTTGTTTTTCTGGATTATCATTATATATTTGAGCCTGCCCTTTTAAACTATCTGAATCTTCATTAATCCAAAATTCAAAAAGCGTTTGAGTATTGAAAGATAATTTTTCAGAACGCATTCGAGATTGCTGAGAATTGAATTTATTTGTTGGATGTTCAATTTCCAAACTATATTGATAAAGTCCTTCATTTCCTTCGATATCCAATTCAAATCGTTGAATAGGGGTATTTTGCCATCTTGTTCTATTATTCTGTTTAAATATTTCAGAAACTTGATAGTATTTAGATTCGTTGGCAAAGTCTCCTAATATAAAATCTTGTAAATTACGCAAAACTTCAAAAACTAAACTTTTTCCAGAACTATTTTTACCGAGAATTAAATTAATATCCTCAAATTTTAATTCAAAATTAACTAGACTTTTGTAATTATCTACATAAATTCTTTTAAGCATAGGACAGTTATGGATTTAGAGCGATATTTTATTACAATTCTACCATAAAATTTTATCGATCGACTTGCCACAATTCAATTATGGAAAGATGTTACTCATCCTAAGATTGGCTGTCCTTAACACAATTTTCATAAAGCTATCTCAACGCAGAAATTCTAATAGTGCTGCATTGACTCGATCGCAACAACTTCCCGAGGCATCGTGTCCGCAATTTGGTAATAGTTTAAATTGAGAATTGGGCAAGCATTGATGTAATTTTTCGCCGTGAGTATGAGGAAACCAACGATCGCGATCGCCCCAAAGAATCAGACAAGGTGTATGAGTATTGGCTAAATTTTCGCGTACCCTGCGAATGAGGTTGGAGGAGTCGGAAGCAATCCCTTGAATAACTTTGATAGACAGTTGGAGATCTTCAGCATAGCTCGCGATCGCACCTTCCATTTCCACATAAGGATAAGTAATCCAGTAAACATCTTCAGCATTAATTAAAGCCGGATCGGCAACCACTTCTCGCCGAAAATATCCTGTTAATCCTCTCGCGAGGGGTGCCGCTTTTTTTAACAAACGAGAGCGATCGACAAAGCGCACTAAATCTAAGGGAAAATTACCTAAGAGGTGCATCCACCACGTGGGTAAAGTCTCAATAAAAATCGGCATATTGATTAAAACGAGGCGATCGCAGAGTTCCGGTTTTTGCTGTACGAGTGCTAAACTAATCAGAGCCCCTAAAGATTGAGCGATAACGATCGGGGGTTCGTCGCATAAGGCTTCAACAATGCGCTGAAGTTCGATAATTTGATAGCCGATTTTATTGGGATGGAGGGGTTTGTCAGAAAAACCGCAGCCTTTGGCATCGATACAAAAAACGCGAAAATGCTCCGAAAGCGGCGCGATCGCGTGTCGCCAACTATAGCTCCAACTGGCAATTCCATGCACTAAAATTACGGGTTTTCCGGCTCCTTTTTCCCCGTAAGCGATCTGTACCGATG
>JBFRWJ010000312.1:0-13869 GCA_051439525.1 Spirulina sp.
TTTGTTTTGGTTTGGGTTTTTGTCGAGTTCGCGATCGCCTTTGTAGGTCTATCATTAAAAGTTATTCTCGTTCGCCAACGAAAACTGTAAGAATTTCCCGAAAAAAGGAGCGATAAAGGTGGAACGAGGAACGACAATTGAAGCAACTGTGAGTCGAGTTGTGGATGGAGATACGATTCGCGTTTTTCTTCCCGGTGTCGAGAAAGATAAATCTCTGCGCATTCTCGCGATCGATACGGAGGAATCCAATATCGGGAGTAATAAAGCCATTACCCCTTGGGGCGATCGAGCTAAAGAACGAGCGCAAGAGTTCTTTAAACCTAATGATATCATAACTCTTGAATTTCCGGGAGATGAAGATATTGAGACTTGTTTAAAGCGATATCGCGGTAATTTTGGGCGTTTGTTAGTTTTCGTGCATAAAGCGGGGATCGATTTTCAAGAAACGATGATCGCGGAAGGATACAGTCCTTATTTTGTTAAATATGGCAATGCGATTTTTCCCGATAAGCATCAACAATATATCCAAGCGGAACGCAAGGCGCAACAAAAGAATATCGGCATCTGGAATCAAGTTGCAGTCAATCATGAAGAAATACAAAATTATGCGGCTTTGGGAACTTGGTGGCAACTGCGTGCGAGAATTATTGATGACTATCGACATATTAAACCCCTGCACGAGAATTTATTTAACTCTCGTTTGGATTTTCTCACCCTGATTGAAAAAGCGCAATGTCAAGCGCAAGAAAAAGTGACAATTTTTACGGAATTGCGATCGATTCGACGCATTTCTAAACACAGTGGTTTAATCAAAATTGGCTCGGTTCAACAGCCATTTAGTTTATTTTTACCCGATCTCGATTCCGAAACCGGACAGGAAATTGTGGCTTTACTGAATTCTCGTTATATCTCTCAAGAGAACGATCGTCCTCGTCGGAGTTATGCCTATGTTACGGGAGAATTAAGGTTATATCGGGACGCCCCACAAATTTCCCTCATTTCTCCCGAGCAAATTACTGATGAAATGCCCAGTTAAAATTGCGCGTTGGCGACTACCAGCCTGTAATGGCTGCGATCGCGTCTTCTTTTTCTCCAGAATTCTCTAGGTCAGAGGATTCTGTAACGCGAAATTCCGTGCAGAATGTTGCGGTATTAAAACCGCCAAATCGCTGCACCGTACTCGTCCGCAAGCGTAAATTAGGATTGACAAACCAGAACCGTTCGCTGACATTCATGGTGTCATAATCGGTGATTAAATTCAAGCCATCTTCCTCGTCCATTTCGTAATGACCCGCAACGGGAACGATTTCTGCGTATCCTCTTTCTCGTAGTAATTGTCCCTTGCGAGGATTTTCGGGATCGGGAATGAGAGCAAACACCGTATCTCCTTTATGGTCTTCTCCCTCTTTATCCCATGCCATTTCCCCATTCCAGCTCACAAAAGCTCCACCTATCGCCAAGCCGGGATCGATTTCGTGCATTTGGCAAATTTCGGCAATTTTCGGATGATCCTGCGAGAGAAATTCTACCGTAATATCCGAGCCGCCGCTTTCTGCACGACGAAAGGGTAAATGATGGGTCGTGCGCTGAGAGAGCCATTTTCCCGCACTCTGCTGAAAGAATTCTTCCGCATCTTTAATTCCTGTCATGTCGATAATTGCTCGTTGATAACTGTTTGTTGATATTTTACCGCGCTTTTTGTTCTACGCCAAAACCGACCAAGAGCATTTTATCTAACGATTGGCCTTCGGGGGGGCGTTGATAGTTATAAATGCGACGAATGCGCAAGTTAGGATTGATGAGAGCGATCGAGTCTACGGAAACAACGCGGGTGTAACGGGTGGTCATTAATAACTCGTGGGTATTGCTGTCAAAGCAAAAATGAGAGACGATCGGACGAGATTCTTCGTAGGCTTTATCCCTGAGATAGTCCCCTTCAAGGGTCAAACCGTTTTCGATTTTGGGTACGAAGAGAAGATTGAGTTGTTGAGAAACTTCTTCCCCTTTTTCTGAAACGGTATGGAAGGCAAGGGCAAATCCGGGTAAAGTTTCGACTTGAGGAGGAGGTATATATTGATTATCAGCGATCACTTTTAATTTTAAGTCCGACGTGAGGGGATGAATTTGAAATTCCGTGCGCGATCGCTCGACTTCTTGGTGGGTCAGATAATGATAAGTGCGTTCTGTAGTCCAATTTCCAAGGCAATGCTCGAAAAATTCGTGAAATGATGCCAAGTTCATTGTCGATCGACTCCCCTAATTTCCCCGATTTTAACAAATAAATTCTACTTTGCCAATCTTTATAGATTCTTTTTAATTCAATGGTCGTCGTACAATTTTCGCCCGATCGCGCTGCTTAATTCGGGATGTCCGGCTTCGATCAGAGCGCGATCGCGAATCCGACAAGAATCGCATAAACCGCAGGGTTCTTCTCCGCCTTGATAGCAGGACCATGTTAACGCGATCGGAACGTTTAATTGCAGGGCGCGTTTGACGATATCAACTTTAGAATCTTGCACGAGGGGGGCGATTAATTGGGGAGCTTTTCCTTCGAGTCCGGCTTTGGAAGAAAGGGAGGCTAAAACTTGATATGCCTGCAAGTATTCCGGGCGACAATCGGGATAGCCAGAGTAATCGATCGCATTAATTCCTAGATAAATCGCTTCGGCTTCTTTGGCTTCCGCTAAGGAGAGAGCGAGAGCTATAAATATGGTGTTCCTTCCGGGAACGTAGGTGGAAGGAATAATATTGCTTTGTACGCCTTCTTGAGGCAATTTTAAGGTCGAATCCGTGAGGGATGAACCGCCCCATTGTGCTAAGTTAACATCAATGGTAAAATGATCTTGAATGTTAAAATGAGCGGCAACTTTTTGGGCAGCTTCGAGTTCTTTTTCGTGTCTTTGTCCGTAGCGGAAAGAGAGAGCCGTGACTTCATATCCTGCCGAAATTGCGATCGCGGCACTGGTGGCAGAATCCAATCCCCCAGATAATAGGACAATAGCTTTTTTCATGTGAGTTCTTGCGTTTTTATTTATTATTTTATCGCGGTGATAAAGACAAAGCGATCGTTAAATTTTAAAACATCATCGGGATATTTTGCTTTAATTTCTTCCATGCCTTGTAGGAGTTCTGTATCGCTAAAGCGGCAGAGGAGGGACATATAACGCATTTTAACCATATTCAGATAGCGATCGCGATCGATGGCGAGGGGATAATCTACTAAATCCGTCGATACTTTGAATCCGGCGATTTCCAGTTTTGCGACTAAATCTCGATAATGGGGTTGGTTTTGTTCGTATACCTTCAATGCGGCTGCAAATAAAGGATATTCAATCGTTGGAGGAAGGAGGAGTAAAAGAAAGATTCCTCCGCTCGGTAACTGTTGATAAAGATTGTCGAACAAACGGTCTTTTTTTGCAATATGATGAATGGCTTCTTTCATAAAAACTTTATTATAGTTTCCCGGTTGTTCGGTGAAAGAAATTGCATCTTGGCACAGGGTTTCGATCCGGTCTGAGTTAACGCGATCGAGCATTTCTCGGGAGGGATCGACACAGATAATTTTACCATTGGGGTGTAATACTTGCTCGATCGCTTTGGCATAAATTCCCGTTCCTCCTCCGAGATCGACGATGCGATCGCTCTTTTTTGCTTGCAGGCGATCGCAAATTGCTTGTGCCATTGCTGTAATAAATGGGGGAGAATAGCTCCACAGCTCGTCATATTGACGGGATAAGTTGCGATAGTGTTCGGTAATGCGATCGGACATTGTTGTTTTGGGAGGATATCATCCTCACTATCGCACAAAAACTGCGCGTTCCTCAAACCAATAACCGATCGTAAAAAAAGTTTAATAAAGAGGTGGATTGAGAAGGCGATCGCAAGTCAGAGAGAGTTCCGGAAAAGTTGGAGAAGCGATCGCTACATCTCCTCAATAAATTTGTTCTTGGTATTCTCTATCCACTAGCACTAACAGAGTAATTTGGTTTTCTAGAGGATCGACAATCCAATATTCTAAAACACCGCGATCTCGATATTCGATGACTTTATCTTCATAGTCTCTACGGCGATTCTCAGAACCCGGACTAACAATTTCTACAGCCAACAATACTGGTAAATCTTCGCCGATTCAAAAATCAAGATATTGTTTAATTTTTTAACAAAAGAGCGATCGCCAATTTGCTAGGATAGAGAACAAAGAACTTGCGATCGCCAATGAGTTTAGCCATTGTTACCGAATCTACTCCTCTGGAAATGAATGCAGATGGAGTCGTGCGCGTTAGTCAAACCCGCGTCACCTTGGATACTGTCATTCATACCTTTCTGGAAGGAGCGACTGCCGAAGAAATTGTCATTCAATATCCAGCTTTACAACTTGCCGATGTTTATTTTACCATCGCCTACTATCTCAAGCATAAAACAGAAGTGGATGCTTATTTATTAGAACGCCAACATCGTGCTGTGGCAATTCGTCAAGAAGTCGAAAGTCGCTTTAATCCTGTTGGCATCCGCGATCGCCTATTAGCACGACAAAAACAGCAAGGGCAAATTAGATTTCTTCCTTTACGATAAGCCCTTTCTAGCAGAAAATTAAAAGCCATGCGATCGCTTTCTTTTTCCCGTGATCGCATCCCCACAAAATCCAAGCTAAACCACAAAATCACCAAAAAGTAAAGTATTGTTTATAATTATTTACCAAATTAAGTTTTTAAAAACTTTTTCCTCGGCTCAAACCCTGTCGTGAAACAATAAAGAGCCAGAACCACAGCCAACCCATGAACGACACCGATCGCCAAACCCTGAGCCAACTCCTCGATCGCTGCTTAGACCAAAGCGATCGCCTCCTCGTCCAGAAAACCAAAATGGGGAACACCGAAGCCTATCTCGGCACCGTCACCCTGCAATGGTTGAGCGATCGCGTGCAATTTGCCGCCCAACTGCCCCTTTTTCGCCAGAAAATCGACCCGGAAACCCTCGCGATCGTTCCGGACGCGGATATCGCCGAAAACCTGCAACAGCGACCCCTTGACTGGTCTCGACAGGCCCCCCTCGCCCAATACCTCGCCACCCGCAAAACCCATAAATTTCCCGCCCTCCTCGCCGTCCTCCACCCCACTTGGACCGACGACCCGAAAGCCCCCCAATGGGACGAGGAAGGACGCGCCCGAGAAACGGCCGCCCCCTTCGACCCTCTCGATCGCAACCGCAGTCTCGGCCTCCTTACTCTCAACGCAGGGATCGATATTTTTGCCCTCGACGGACAGCATCGACTCATGGGCATTCAAGGACTGATGGAACTGATCCAGACGGGAAGACTGGAAAAATATAAAAAGAGCAAGAAAGCGACCGGCATTGCGATCGCCCTAGACGACCCCTACCAAGACCTCGATCTCGCATACTTGCAAACCCTCCCCCAAGAAACCATCGCCATTGAATTCATTCCCGCCGTTATCCAAGGGGAAACCCGGGAAGAGGCACGTCGCCGCGTCCGTTCCATTTTCGTTCACGTCAATCTCACTGCCGTCCGCCTCAGTAAAGGTCAACTCGCTCTCCTCAACGAAGATGACGGCTTCTCCCTCGTTGCTCGTCGCATCGCCCTCAAGCATCCCTTATTTAAAAAAGGACGCAAACCCCGCGTCAATTGGGATAGTGCCACCGTCGCCGCCAAATCCACCGTCCTGACCACTCTGCAAGCCCTGCAAGACATGGCACGTGCCTATCTCATTCACTCCTTCCCCCACTGGCAGCCCGTCGATCGCGGACTTCTGCCCCTTCGTCCCGAGGAAGAAGAACTCGCCGACGGAGAAAGAGAATTAGAAATCCTCTTTAATTACCTCGCAAAACTCCCCAGCTATCGCCGACTCAGCCGCAAAGACACCCCGGATCTGCGACGGTTTCGCCACGATCCGGGGGGAGGGGAAGGAAATATCTTATTTCGTCCCGTGGGTCAAATTGCCCTCATACAAGCGATCGGCTTTTTAGTCTATCAAAAACGCATTAACTTACACGATATTTTTATCAAACTCAACCGTTACGATGCCGAAGAAGGGTTTAGTAAAATCGATTTTCCCGCCTCGATTTGGTATGGCGTATTATACGATCCCTTAAAAAAGCGCATTCAAGTGTCCGGTAAAGATTTGGCAACTAAATTAATCATTTATTTAATTGCCGGACAAGACGATGAATTTGAATCGATTAAATTAAAAACCGCTTTTGCCAAAGCGAGAACCATCGATGAGGAAAAAGCGATCGCGTTATCCGGTCAGTGGGTCAACCCGCGAGAAATCGATTTACCCAAAATCTTGTAAAAGGAAAGCGTTAGAAAATGAGTCAAACCTTATTCGCGGATAAACAAAAACTGTTCGATCGCTGGGCAAAAACTTATGATTTCTTCTTCCCCAGTGTATTTTATCGCGCCGTTCACCAACGCCTTTTAGAGTTTGTCGAACTCCCCCCCAAAGCCAAAATTCTCGATCTCGGTTGCGGGACGGGTCGCCTGTTAAATCGTCTCGGCGATCGCTTTCCCGATCTGACCGGAACGGGGTTGGATTTTTCCTCCGAAATGCTCGCCCGAGCCCAACAACAAAACCGACATGGCGATCGCATGACTTTTGTGGAAGGCAACACGGATGCACTGCCCTTTCCCGACAGTCAATTTGACGCTGTTTTCAGTACGATTAGCTTTTTACACTATCCCCAACCCCAGAAAGTCTTGACAGAAATTCATCGCGTTTTATTACCCGAGGGGCGATTTTATTGGGCGGATCATTCCCTGAAACAAGAGTGGAACCGTGAGGATGTTCCCATGTCCCCCGGAGGCATTCACCTCTACAGTTCCCAAAAACGAGAAACCCTAGCCCGAGAAGCAAAATTAGATTGTGCAGGGCATCATTATCTGTTATTTTCGGTTTTGCTTTCTGTCTTCATTAAAGAACACGATAAATGAGTTCTCCATAATCGCGATCGAATGTTAGCAAAAATCTCTCTTCTCGGACTGCTCGTGCTAAAACATCTTCATCAGGTGCTTCCGGTGCATCTTCACTACAGGATGCAACATTGTAACCCAGTTCTCGCAAGCGGAGGATACTCATTCTCGGAAAGTTTTCATTGGCAAGAAATTGCATTTATTGCGCTCGATTGACCATAGAGGCAGCATACCAAACTTCTTGACTAATACATTCAGAGGCAAAAGCAAAAACGGCTCTCAATCCTTCTAGGGTCAGGGTAGGATAATTGTCTAAAATTTGGTTTTCCGTCCAACCTTCTGCAAAGAGTCCTAATAAAAATTCTACGGAAAGTCGCGTTCCTTTGACAACGGGTTTGCCAACCAGAATTTTAGGATCGCAGTGGATATATTCTCGCCAATGGGGTTTCATGGTTTTAGCTTATCCAATACTTTGAAAATCCTAACATTTTTAGCGAGTTCGCTTGCTTGTAGGGACGTTTCCGGAAACGCCCCTACCTCTCCAATGGGATTCTATCCTTGAGGAACAGGTTCTTGTTCTCGTGCCAAGAATTTCTCTAATTCCGTCAGGGCATCCGCATCGACTTTCGTTTGCATCGGACAGAACTTCGGCCCGCACATGGAGCAAAATTCTGCCGTTTTATAGATATCTGCCGGCAGGGTTTCATCGTGATATTCTCGGGCGCGATCGGGATCGAGGGCCAGCTCGAATTGACGATTCCAATCGAAATTATACCGCGCCGCCGAGAGTTCGTCATCGCGATCGCGTGCCCCCCGACGATGGCGGGCGATATCCGCAGCATGGGCGGCAATTTTATAAGCAATTAAACCATTGCGGACATCTTCGGCATCCGGCAGGCCCAGATGTTCCTTGGGGGTAACATAACAAAGCATCGCCGTTCCGTGCCAGCCGGCGATCGCGGCACCGATGGCCGAGGTAATGTGGTCGTATCCGGGGGCAATATCCGTGACCAAAGGACCGAGAACGTAGAAAGGCGCTTCAGAACACTCTTCCATCTGCTTCTTGACGTTAAACTCGATTTGATCCATTGGCACGTGACCGGGTCCTTCTACCATCACCTGTACATCATGTTCCCACGCCCGACGGGTTAATTGTCCGAGGGTTTTTAACTCCGCCAATTGGGCCTCGTCGGATGCGTCGTGAGTGCAACCCGGACGCAGAGAATCCCCCAAACTGAAGGAAACATCATACTTTTTAAAGATTTCGATAATCTCATCGAAATGGGTGTAGAGGGGGTTTTGCTTGTGATGGTGCAGCATCCAGCGAGCAATAATTCCCCCACCCCGAGACACAATGCCCGTAATGCGATCGCGCACTAAAGGCAAATGCTCGATTAAAATGCCCGCATGAATTGTCATATAGTCCACCCCTTGTTGGGCGTGTTTTTCGATGATATGCAGAAAATCCTCGGGGGCGAGTTTTTCAATGGAGCCATGCACGCTTTCCATCGCTTGGTAAATGGGCACCGTGCCGATGGGAACCGAAGAAGCGTTAATAATCGCCGTGCGAATAGTGTCGAGATCCCCCCCTCCCGTGGAGAGATCCATCACCGTATCCGCACCGTATTTCACCGCTAACTCGAGCTTGCCCACTTCCTCCTCTAAGTTAGAAGAATTAGGAGAAGCACCGATATTTGCATTCACTTTGCACTTAGAAGCAATCCCGATGCACATCGGTTCGAGATTGGGATGATTGATATTTGCAGGGATAATCATCCGTCCCCGCGCCACTTCTTCCCGAATCAGATCGGGTGGCAAGTTTTCTCGCTTGGCGACGTGGTACATCTCTTCGGTAACGATTCCCTGACGGGCATAGTGCATTTGAGTCACGTTTCCTTGACCGCGCCGCTTGGCAACCCATTCTGTACGCATATGGAATTTCCTCTTAATTACAGCTTCCCTACGCTGGTGCTAACCAGTCTCAGGTTCTAAGGGTATTTCTCAGCCCGGTAGTCCAAGCACCCCTAGCTTAAAGAGCTAATCTTACCATTGTTGGAAACTAAAATTTTCAAATATTAAGAGTTTTCATGGAATTGCGACAGTCTACTCCTCTTCTTCAGCGAGATCCCCCTCCTCGTAAAGTTCTGCTTTGTCGTGACGTTCGGAAATCGATCGCGAACAAGACCAATTACTCGGCAAGGCGGACGGCCAGCCCAAACGCAGGGCTTCCGGGCAAATCGTCATCACGGTTAACTGACAATCAATGAGTTGAAACCCTTCTTTTTCTGCTTGCTTGAGGCTTTGTTTTAAAATCGAATCATTATTAAATTCAATGGTTTTGTTGCATTGAATGCAAACCATGTGGTGGTGATGGTGGGGATAGGGTTGATTGAGTTCGTAATGCTTGTGACCTTCTGCCAGTTCTAATTCTCGCAAAATTCCCATCCTCGCCATGAGTTTGACACTGCGATAAATGGTGGAAAGGCTAATCGGTTCGCCGCGCTGCTCTAAAACTTGAAAAAGCTCTTCCGCACTGAGATGATTTCCTCGGGGTAGATTCTGGAAAACGTGCAAGATTTTTTCCCGTTGTGGAGTTAAACGCCAGCCTCGAGAGTTGAGTTCGGCTTTGAGGGTCTTTGCGGTATAAGGCAACATGATTCTCATAAAGAGCGACCTATTGAAAATAATAGGCCGTTTTCCCAAGCATTTTCAACAATTTTTTTTAATTGAGAATCTTTATTAAAAAGGATGAAGGATGAGGGATGAAGGATGAATCCCACTCCCTCGGTTTTTTTCTACAGTGGCGCAACTTCAATTTCAACCATGGCCGTGACTTCCGGGTGCAGCTTGAGTTCGACTTGATAATTTCCCAGTTTGCGAATATCGGGAATGGTAATGCCGCGCTTGTCTACCTCCTGACCGGCTCTTTCTTTGATAGCATCGGCGACATCTTGTGCCGTCACCGTCCCGAAAATCGCTTTTTCTTCTCCAGCTTGCTTGCGAAGAATCAAGCGTCCTACGGTTGCTAATGCTGTCTTGCGAGCTTCGGCTTGTTGCTTGATTTCCAGTAAGCGCTGGCGCTCTTTCTCTCTTCTTTGTTCTACCATTTTGATGATGCCGGGGGTGGCTCTCACGGCTAATCCTTGGGGAACGAGATAATTGCGGGCGTATCCGGGGGCCACATCAACCACATCGCCATTTTTACCGAGTTTGCTGATGTCTCGATTGAGAACAACTTGTACGCGCTTGGACATGATTCTTCCTAAACCTAAAATATTTTCGACAATTTGGTCACGATCTTTTATATTACAATGAAAAAAAGGTTTTTCCAAAACTAATTTAAAATAAATCTTTTTTTCCCCGCAAGCAAGCAAAGGTTTTCACTTCATCTTTCGTTCCCATGGCTTCCTGTAGCTCTTTTGTATGACAGCGCAAGAAGGGGTTCGTGCGTTTTTCGATGCCGATCGCAGAAGGAATGGTGGGTTCTTGGTGCGATCGCTTGGCTCTCACTTCGGCATATCGCGCTTGTAAGTCAGGATTGCCAGAATCCACGGTCAGGGCAAATTTGAGATTGTTGAGGGTATATTCGTGAGCGCACCAAATGCGCGTATTATCGGGCAAATTGCGCAATTTTCCGAGAGAATGAACCATTTGCGCCGGAGTGCCTTCAAATAAACGCCCGCATCCCCCGGCAAATAAAGTATCGCCACAGAACAGTTCTCCGGGTTCGCCAGCTTGAGGAGCGGGAAAATAATAGGCAATGTGAGCGATGGTATGTCCGGGCACAAAAAAGACTTCTCCAATGCGATCGCCAAATTCCACGCGATCGCCATCTTTTAAAAAAACCTGCTGTCCGGGGAGACGACCCCGATCCTCCCTACCCCCATAGACTCGCAACTCGGGAAAGTGGTGCAGAAGTTCTTGATTGCCCCCAATGTGATCCCAATGGTGGTGGGTGTTGAAAATCGCGACAAGTTTGGCGTTGAGGGCATTTAACTGTTGTAAAACCGGAGGCGCGAGTGCCGGATCGACAACGGCGGCAATCTTTTGGGTGTCATCGTGGAGGAGAAAAATATAGTTGTTAGAGAGGACGGGAATACGAATAACTTGCATGAGAGAAAAATATTCTTTATTTTGATAATATTGCCATTTGAGGTAAAAGCGATACTTTCTACGGGAACGCCAGCAAACGTGTGCAGAACGATGATGTCAGAGCAAAACTCCCCATTTCCCCTCGAACCAATTCTCAAAACGGGTCGTTTGACTCGGCGAGAGCATTTTCAATTAGTGAGTCTCTTTTTATCGGATCTGGCGGTTAGCGATCGCGATCGCAAAAAAATCAACCAAATTTTCGATCGTTTGCAAATGGGAAAAATTCACTCCCTCGACAACTCCATTGATAAGGAATAAAGCCACCAACCACAAATCATAAACAGTTCTTCTAAGCTAGTCGTCATAACGGAGGACGGGACTGACGTTTTTTTCAATTTCAGCATACCCGCTCCTCCTTTCGGGATTCCGAACTGACGTTAAAGTAAGCTTTAAACCTCAACTTTGGCGAACGTTAATTCCTCTAATCTGCCCCCAACAAACTTGCCATCAATGCTTTTTGAGCGTGCATGCGATTTTCTGCTTGATCCCAGACTCGCGAATGTTTTCCCTCGATCGCTTCGTCAGTAATTTCTTCGCCGCGATGGGCGGGCAAACAATGCAGGACGATCGCTTCGGGATCCGCATGACTCAACAGGGTTGAACTAATTTGGTAGGGTTGAAACAAGGGAATGCGCTCTCGGGCGGATTCTTCCTGTCCCATACTCGCCCAGACATCGGTATAAACGGCATTCACCCCTTCAACCGCAGCAACGGGATCTCGGGTAATGATAATTTCCGCCCCATCAATGGCGATTTCTTTGCCTTTCTCCACAATAGCGCGATCGGGTTCGTAACCCTCTGGGGTAGCAATGCGAATATTCACCCCCGATAATGCACATCCCAACAATAAAGAATGGGCGACATTATTGCCATCCCCAACATAAGCGATCGTCTTGCCCGAGAGGGTGCCAAAACACTCTTGCACCGTGAGCAGATCGGCTAAAATTTGACAGGGATGCTCTAAATCGGTCAAAGCGTTAATGACGGGAATTTTGGCGTACCGAGCAAAAGATTCTAAATCTTCCTGTTTGAACGTGCGAACGGCTAGAATATCGAGATAGCGGTCTAACACTCTCGCCGTATCCGAAATCGGTTCACCGCGACCGACTTGTGTCACTTTGGGATTGAGATCGATGACTTGCCCCCCCAGTTGGTAAATGGCTGTGGAAAAACTCACGCGAGTGCGAGTTGAAGCCTTATAAAACAACAACCCCAAAATTTTCTGACACGTTGGTTTTTCAACGCCGCTTTTGAGATTGGCAGCAAACTGGAGTAAGTCTTTCAACTCAGCAGCACTCAAATCTGCCAGCCCGATTAAGTCTCTTCCCTGTAAACTCTTAACGCTCATTTTTTCGCTCGGTAAATAGTCAACAGTAAACCGTAAATGTTCTCTCGACAAGTCTCAAATCTGGGAAAAATGAGGAAACGATCGCTTATTTCTTTTGGACTGAAAACTCTGGGTTTAGCCGCCTTCCATCTTGCGATCGCTTGGGCGATGCCATCCCATAGTGCAGAAAAAATTACCTTGCGCTACGGACCTTTAGACTTTTCTTTAAGGCGAGAGTCTTTAGAAGAATACGCCCGCGAGGGAACGATCGCGCCGGATTTAAAGGGTTTTATTTCCCGCTTGGATACAGGGCAACGGCAGCATTTGCGGGAAATTCTTTTGACCGAAGCCGATATCGATGCGATCGCGGTTTCCCAATTTTTTTATTCCTCTCAAGGAGAGACCATTTTAAACGTACTGGGTAAGGTCGTGCAAACCCCCTCGGGTCAGTCGGGGTTTTATGCTTTGCGATCTGCCCTAATTTTAGCGGCTGACGACGAAGAAGGACTCACGCCCCTCAATATCATCAAACGATTTCCTACCTCGGAAATTCTCCTCAATTCAGCGTTTGCCTTCGATCTCCTCAATCAAGTGAGTCAAGCCGTCCGCATGACAGAACGGGCGATCGCGGCGATCGAGTCGGAAGTCTCCCCAACAACCGAGACTGCTGGAGAATTTCCCTTGGATTTGCAACAGCCGGGATCCCTGATCTATCGCCGACAAACGCTCATGCTCGAGGATCGCCATCGCGATCGGGCTTTCCCGGCGGATTTCTACCTCCCCCATCGCCGCGATGGCGATCGCTCTCCTTTGATCGTTATTTCTCATGGGTTGGGATCCGATCGCCAAACCTATACTTATCTTGCCCGACACCTTGCCTCTCACGGTTTTGCTGTTGCCGTCCCGGAACATCCCGGCAGTAATGCTCGACAGTTACAAAACTTAGTCGAAGGTTTAACCCAAGATATCAGCCCCCCTCGGGAATTTGTCGATCGCCCCCTCGATATCACATTTCTCTTAGATCGGCTGGCTCAAATGTACGGCGATCGCCTCGACTGGCAACGGGTGGGGGTTCTCGGTCAATCCTTTGGCGGATATACGGCACTTGCCCTCGCGGGAGCCGAGTTAAATTTCCCGCAACTGGAAAGCCAATGTCGAACCAAGCACTATTCTCTCAATTTATCCCTTTTACTTCAATGTCCGGCACAAATTTTGGCTGAGGGGGAATACTCCTTGCGCGACGATCGCGTGACGGCAATTCTGGCGATTAATCCTATCACCAGTAGTATTTTTGGGGATGCTGGGATTGCGGCGATCCAAATTCCCACGGCGATCGTGACGGGAAGTGCGGATACGGTTGCCCCTGCCTTAGCCGAGCAAATTTTTCCCTTTACAGCGCTCACCACCCCCCATAAATATCTCATTTTGTTAAAGGGCGGCACTCATTTTTCCACCTTGGGTGCAT
>JBFRWJ010000313.1:0-11053 GCA_051439525.1 Spirulina sp.
GCCATCCCCCAAGCGCTCTTAAAGCCGGACTCAGGTTCCGGCTTAAGCACTGCCTGGTGATTGATAATTCTCTACATTGTTAAAGACTGAACGTCTGTTTCGATTAACTTCGCCAAATCTTGTAAGAAGGCAGCAGCATCGATACCGTAAATGACGCGGTGATCGCAAGTTAAATTGACCTGCATTTGACGCTTCACCCCTAACAAACCATCTGGCGTTGCCACCACTTGGGGACGGGAGGCACCGATCGCTAAAATCGCCCCTTGTCCGGGGGGAAGAATGGCATCAAAGCGATCGACTCCAAACATTCCCAAGTTAGACAGGGTAAAGGTTCCGGTATTGTATTCATCCGGTTGTAGCTGTTTGGCCCGGGCGCGATCGACCAATCCTTTCCAAGCACGAGAGAGGGAATAAATATCCTGCTTGTCCGCATCTTTTAATACGGGAGTAATTAACCCCCCATCCGGCATGGCCACGGCAACGGAAATATTAATGTTACTGGGATAAGCGATCGCGTCTTGCACGTAGGACGCATTCACAATGGGGTGTTTTTGTAGGGTCACCGCCACTGCTTTGGCCAGCAGGGCCGTCATCGTTACCCCTTTGGGTTTAATTTTTTTGTAGAGTTTGTCCAACTCATCCGTTGTAATGGTATAGCCCACGTGAAAATCGGGAACCTCCAAACTCGCCAGCATATTGCGGACGACCGCCTTTTGTAGCGTATTCATGGGTTTGGTTTCCCCGGGAGTTGCTGCCGAGGGAACATGAACGGGTTGTGGGGATGGGGCTGCAGGTTTGGCGACGCTGGTTACGGCAGGGGTGGTCACTAAGGCCGTCGTGGGGACTTTGCCCGTTGCTGCTTCTACATCCTCAGCCGTGATGCGTCCGTGAGGCCCGCTTCCTTGGATGGTGGCCAGATCCACTTTCAGGGTTTTGGCCAATTTCCGGGCGCGAGGAGAGGCGACAACCCTACCATTGCGACTGCTGGTGGCGGGGGCTGCTACGGGGGGGTCTTCCGGTTGGGGAGAAGGTTGTGCGGGTTGAGGAGGAGGGGTGGGGGCAGCACTGGGAGAGGCCGGGGTTTTTTGTTTGGCCTGTTCGATTTCCGCTTCGGTTTCCGCGAGGAGGGCGATCGCGCTGCCGACGGGGGCTTCTTGTCCGGCTTCGACTAAAATGGTGGCCAGATACCCCGTATAGAACGATTCCACGTCCATATCTGCTTTATCCGACTCCACCACGACGACGGTTTCCCCTTTTTCGACCTTATCTCCGGGGGATTTGACCCAAGAGACGATTTTTCCCTCGGTCATGGTGGAACTCAGCGCGGGCATGAAAATGTCGTGTATCATTCTTCTTTCATCATTTCTCGATTAGCAACTCTTTATTATCGATTATCCATGTCCCTCTTATCAAGATGCCTAATGAATGACTAATTTTTCTGGGGTCGCGCCATTCCTCTATGCAGCCAATTAAGGGAGTCGAGTCTACCGCTAACAAAATCTTGCATCCTTGGCTCAAAGAGAATCTCACGGTAAATTAAGGTTAAAAAGCCTTAATGCCCCAACTCATCACCCCCCAAGAAATTACCCTCCGTACCCTCAAACAAACCCTCGGCTTAGAACCTGCCCCCACCCGCCAATTCTTCCCCGAGTGGACTAGAGAGCTGCCTAGCCTAAGCGATCGCGATCGCGAATCCCTAGATCGCGTCAAAGCCAACTTTGCCGATCTCATGGAAGACCCACCCATGCTGGAAAATAGCGTCAAAATGGTCGTACTTTCCCCCCTCCTCGATCTTGCCGGATTTTACCGCCGTCCCTTTCGCCTCGAAACCGAAACCAGCATCGCGATCGAACTCGCAGACGAAGATATTATCATTCGGGGTCGGATCGATATCCTCGTCCTCAAAGAGCAACTTTGGCTAGCGGTCATCGAATCCAAACGCAGCGATTTCGCCGTAACTCGCGCTCTCCCTCAAACCCTCGCTTATATGCTCGGCAACCCGAACAAACAGTACCCTACATTTGGCATGATTACAAATGGCAACGAATTTTTATTTCTCAAAGCCCAACAGACCCCCAAATCTCAATATGCCACCTCCCGCCTTTTCTCCCTCATCAATCCCGAAAACGAACTGTATGAAGTGTTCGCCATTCTCAAACATCTAGGTCAACTCTAAACCCCCTCTCAAAAACCATGAACGCCTACAAACTGACAGCGACTCTAACAGAAAATGGAACTCTCCTCCTCCAAGGATTGCCCTTTAACGCAGGAGAAGCTGTAGAAATCATCATCCTAGAGCAGCCAAAACCAACCCCCTCCGACCTCAAAACAGAATACCCCCTCCAAGGAACGGTTCTGCGCTACGACGATCCCTTTGAACCCGCCATTCCCAGAGAAGATTGGGAGATTTTAAAGTGATTGTTCTCGATACCCATATCTGGGTTTGGTGGGTCAATCGCAGCCCGAATCTTACAAAGCAACTGCAAAAACTCATCAGCGATCGACAATCCGACGGTATCGGGGTCAGCATCTTCTCCTGTTGGGAAATTGCCAAATTGGTTGAGAAAAATCGCATCGTGCTATCTCAACCCGTCGAAAGATGGCTCGATACAGCATTAGCCTATCCCGGAGTGCGATTGCTGGATTTAACTGTTCCCATCGTCGTGCGATCGACACAACTCGAAGGATTTCATAACGATCCAGCCGACCAAATCATCGTCGCCACCGCTCAAATCTATAACTGTCCTTTACTCACAGTCGATACAAAAATTGTCAACTACCCCCGCGTTCAAATCCTGAATTAACTTCTCTCCGTGCCTCTGCGGTTTAAAATCAAACCACAGAGGCACAGAGCACACAGAGATTCTTTCTTCGCAAACTCAACTTTCGGTTTGCGGATACAAACCCAAATTTTTAGCTAACTGACGGGACAGAAAAATGAGAAATTTTGCACCCTCTTGATTGTCTTTATGGGCAAAAGTTGTCGCGACCTGCATCATCGTTCTAATTAAACCCTCATCAATCAGCTCGGCATGAGCATCTAAAACATCAGGTTCCGAACCATTCGGACAACGCAAGAGCTTATCGATAAGCTCGAAGTATTGGGCTTGGCGTTCTTGGGTTAGAGTTTGTTCGGTCACGATCGCTCTCCTTGATAATAGGTAATGGGTAATGGGTAATAACTGGTCTGGCAAACAGCAAACAACAGATCGCAAGCAACTATTCTTCTTCCTCGGGAGGACTGGTTAAAACATCATAAACAGTTGTTGCGCAAGTCTCCCGATTGTTATCGAGGTTTTTCACGCGTTCGGTGATGAGTTTTGCTTCTTCGACTCTCCCCAATTTTGCCATAATATAGCCTTTCGCAGCATAAGCATTGAGATAGAGTCGAAGATTTTCTTCTTCTTTCTGACGCGCTAAAATGGGTTCGAGATCGCACCATTCCGAGGGTAAATTTTCTTTGTCCCGAACGATGCCCATTACTTTTTCAGCAATGTTTAACGCGATCGCGGGATTGTGTTGATAGAAAAAGAAGCGATAGGCACCTACCAAAACCTCTAAATTATCGCCAGCCCTTTGCAGAGCCTCATTCATGTAATGTTCTGATAATTTAGAATTCTCCCAATTTTCGGAAGCGAGAATTAAAAGTCTTTTGACTTCCTCAGAAACATCAAACCATGAATATTTTTCTCGAGTAATAACCATTAATTTACATCCAACCTAAATGTTGCTGAAGAAAGGGTGTTAGAGAATTGCCTAACACCCGAATCCGAACAGATCTAAGCCGGTAAAGGAGCATGAGAATGACATGCCTTCGGACAAATTCGAGCGCAGGCTTCGCAACCAATACACTTATCGGGATTGGCAACAACCATGACGCGACGCTCGAGATCGTCATCATCATCCTCTTCAGCAAATTCGCCGTCCTCATTCAACCAGCGTAATTCCATAACGTCGCGACCGCAAACCTTAAAACAGCGCCCGCAACCGAGACAGGTATCTTTATTAATCGACTGAATAAACTTGGGAATCCAAGAGAGTCCCCCGCGCGTTAAAGCAGTTAGATTTGCCATGGTGTTCTCCTTTGAAAAAACGAGTATTCGGCGGTAAGAACCGAACTGGGTTTATTTCACGACGCGAACGTAAATCGAACGAGCAATCTCTCGATTCAACTGGATTCGATTTTGCCCGATCGCGATGGTAAAACTGGGAAATCGTTGCTCGAGAGTAATCGAAATCCCCGGCACGATTCCCAGTTCGTTGATCTGCTTGAGAAGATTCTCATCAGAAATCTTGAGACGTTTCACGATGCCTCCTTCTTTACTTTTGAGTAAATCTAAAGGAGACAAACAAACGGTAAAACCTTGCTTAAAACTTTTCTCGAGCATGGGACTATCGCACTAGGTAAAATGAATGAGCGTAGAGATGAATAGAGAGATGCTTCGTTTGCGATCGCTATTTAAATTATAAGCAAATAAATAGAAAGATTTTGTATCTTTAATAACCAGTTTTATTGGGATTTATAAAAATCAAGCTAATTGTTTTTTGTGCACGGCGACCCAATACAATTCCAGCCAAAGTTTGGGGTTTTCTTTTTTAATCTTTGACATGGGATCGTGAATGAGTCGCGTGGCATTGATACAAACCGATTCGACAAAACCCATATTTTCCGCGATCTCCTTAAAAACATCGCGTGCCTCTTGAATTTGCGAGTTCAGTATTCCAGGATAATAGATGCCAATGTAATAGAAATGTTTGCCCAAACGCTCGATATGGCATTCCAAAACTTTGACATAGCAATGGCTTAAAAGTTGAGCTGTTTTGGGATAATAATCCTGGGCAACTTTTACAAATTCTCGGGATAGTTTGTTTCGGTCGATCATCGTAAATTCACCTTAACTCGAAAGGTTTTTTGAGGTTAGATAAATACAAAGCGTGAATACAAGGATTACTTAACTTTGTACATTTATCTTTAAAAATAGGGTTTTGATGAATCAAAGAATCTTGAGGGTTATCAATCTTGACCACTGCGCCGATCGCGGGACAAGGACTCTTGATTTTTTGACAGAATTTAGGGATTGTTTTGACAACTTTAATTGTTTTGTGATTTTTCTTGTGCAGTTCGAGCTCTCGCTCAAAAATAAATTCGCTATAATCAGCAAAATTATCAATCCCTACTAGATTAAGCCAGACTTCGGCCGTTAACCACAAACTGCTGCGCAGCAAAAACGTTTTCCATCTCATGGTTTTTGACCTCCATCCTTTAAGTCATTCCGATTATTCAGAGTTGATTTTTTGTACTCTTGTCATGGTTCTTTTAAACCGATTGCTGTGAATCTGAGTGAATAGAAATGGGTAACGGATTGAAAAAACCATTACCCAGAGTGCGTGCGATCGCCTAAACTAAATAGGCTTCTTGATGAGTCTTGATCGTGCAATCAGACTTGGGATAAGCCGCGCACAAAAGAACATAACCTTTCGCGATTTGGTCGTCATCTAAAAAGCTCTGTTCTTCTTGATCGATTTCGCCTTCAACCAACCGACCGACGCAACTCGAACAAGCACCTGCCCGACAAGAGAAAGGTAGATCCAGATCGTTGTCCTCTGCGGCATCTAAGATATATTGATCGTCACCGACTTCAATCGTGACATCAATTTCGGGAGGCTTTTTCTTCTTTTGTTTGAGTAAGCGAACTTTGTAAGTAGCCATGGCTGGTTTCTCCTCTATTTGTTGTTGGTTGTTTGTTATTGGTTGTTGGTTGTTAGTCGAACAATCAATAACTTGTATCGAACACTACAAATTGCGAATTGATTTAGCTGCAAGGCACGCTTTCGGGAGTACAATCCCCCACAGAGAAAGATTTGCCACATCCGCAGGTATCGGTTGCATTAGGATTGTTGAAGGTAAAGCCGCTTTGTACCAAACTATCGACAAAATCAATGACAATTCCATCGAGTAAAGGTGCGCTTTTCGGGTCAACAACAATGCGGATCTTGTCCTGTTCAAAAACCAGATCGTCCGGGTTGGTTTGGCTGGTAATATCTAAAGAATATTCATAGCCACTGCAACCCCCATCGAGAGCAGCAATCCGAACACCTTTGGTTTCATCCGCACTTCCCCGCAGGAAATTCCGCAAGCGAAATGCAGCTTTTTCAGTGAGCATGACGGACATTTTGTGAGTCTCCTTACGAAAAGTTTAAGCAGCTTGTAGCAAAGCACCAGCCGAAGCGGTTTCTTTTTGGTGAGATTTGCCGCAAATCGGACAATGGGGATCGCGATAGGGACGACGTTTGGCGAACTCCAAGCGATTTAAGTCCATCGTCAGGAGTTTCCCGAAAAGCGGCTCTCCCAAACCGGTAATGAACTTAATCGCCTCTAGGGCTGCCAAACACGCCAAGGTACCGGGAACGGCACCCACAACCCCAAAGCCCCAGCGATCCCAGTCGGGCTTTTCGGGAAAGATGCAGGAAAGGCAAGGAGTTTTACCCGGGACGATGGTGGTCAAGTACGCATCCATGCCATTCATGGCTGCTTCCACCATCGGGGTATCCCACAACACGCAAGCTGCATTGAGCAAATCCCGTTCCGTGAAACTGAAGGCACAACTCATGACGATATCTGCCTGTCGCACGAGAGCATCCACGTTATCGGGGGTGACGAATTCGGGAATTGCTTCAATTTCGAGGTGGGGATTAATCCCCTTCAGGGTTTCCTCGGCTTTGATGACGCGGGGTTTGCCCACCCAATCATCCGTCATCAAAATCTGACGGTTGAGATCGTCCGAACGCAGATTGCCCCCCCGCACGAGGATCAATTTGCCAATTCCTGCTACGGCTAGATAGAGTGCGACCGTACCCCCCAAACCGCCAACGCCGGAAACGAGGGCGGTGGAGTTTTTCAGTTTCTTTTGCCCCTCTTCGCCAAATCCCGGCAGTTGGATTTGTCGTTGGTAGCGTTCTAATTCGATCGCACTCAGTTCTAACACTTTCTTTCTCCTCTAGTTGCTTGCTCCCCTCTTGGGAGGGGTTGGGGTTGGGTTGTTATTGGTTATTGGTTCGCAACCAATAAACTTACTTACTCCTGACCGACATCTTGGAGTAAAACAACGTTTTTCGGCTTGTCTTTGAAGACTTTAAAGAGTTTGGTTTCTAGAGGACTTTTTGTGACAAAAACTTGATAAGCCTCCTCTAAAGCCAAACGATATTTGTCCAACTTTTCTCCTTCGCTCACATCGGAAAAGACGCGATCGACTTCATCAATTAACAAAGCAAATTGTTTTAAGATATGAAGGCGATTGACATTAACAAACTTCTGGTCGTACTCGATATCAAAAAACTGTAAGTAGTCTTCCGCGTTGACCAAGTTTTTGAATTCGGCGAGACTTTTTGTTGCTTCAGTCATGGTGTTAATTCCCCTAAAATGAGACGATGGATTGTGAAAGAGCGAACCGAACAAAGCTAAGATGTGCCCATGAAATTAGGCTTTTTCCCATGCTTTGAGTTGTTTTTTCAATTCTGCCAACTGACAATAGATTTGATAAGTTTTTTCTGCCTCTTCTGGCAACTTTTGGTAGTCGGTTGGCAGCCCCTCCGCTAAGTCATGCAAGTCCATTTTCATTTGACCGGCCTTGCTATTGAGCTTTTTGATCTTGGTTTTCAGTTCCGCGATCGCTTCGGGAGTGGGTTTTTCAGATAGGGTTTGAACCATTTGTAAAGCTCCAATTAATATTCGGCAACTTCGGGAAAGCGCTTAGCCATTTCAATCCCGGATTGGGTTAATTTTTCTCCTTGTTTGGCTAATTTCTCTAAGGAGGCATAGCCAAAACGTTGAGCATCTCTGAGGGTTTTATTTAAGAGCAACAAACGACCGCTCCAAACTAAGACCCAACCAAAACCTTCGTGACTGAGATCGACCACGACTTGGCAGAGTTGTCCGTTTTCTTTTTCAATGCAAGCTGCAACGGCGCGATAGAAGGAGAGAATTCTTAATTGGGTCGCCGGATCGACATCTCCATCCACAGAGATTTCGCGCTTTTTCTCTTTACTGACCACGAAGGGAGAAAGAACCAAATAATCCGCCCAACTGCGATAAACGCCATAATGATCTTGAGCGCGAACTTGGCGAACGAGTTCTTGTAAAAATTGACTCTCGGCGACAAGTTTCTCTTTGTCTTGAGCTTCGGGGGTTGCTGTTGCTGTAGTCATAGTTTTAGTGGTTCGTTGTTAGTTGTGGGTTGTTGGTTTGACGCGATCGATGGCGTATTTAATCATCATCCTCAAAATCAAAAGATTTTGATTCTTGACGGATAATTTTTCGCAGCCACGGGGGAGGCGTTCCGTTGAGGGTTTTGACCAAATCTTCGAGGACTGCTTGAATCTCATCGTCCTCGTTTTGGACTTTCAGAGGCGTGACTTGATGCTTCATTAATCGACTGGCTGCACTGCCTCCGATCGCGCAAACGTAAACAATCGTACAGCCCTCTAATGCGGCAATTTTTGGCACTAATTTGTCCTCGTTTCCATCTTCCTTTAAATTGCCGCCAAATTCAATAGTGTTTAGAAAGTTATAACCTTCTTTGGAGACATCATAAATGTCCATTTTTTTAGCCGAACCGAAATGGGCGTTAATATGAACGCTATCTCGAGTGCTAAAAGCAATTTTCATGTCTTTTCCTCCAGAATAAGGAACTTTTCTTTGCCTCGAATTCGAGGTAATCTAAAGAAGATATTGACGGGCTTTTGCAGTTGCATGGCGAACCAGTCTTTCTCCTTCCATGGCCAACCGTTCTAAGGAGTCAAATCCAAAGTCGGCAATCCGTCTGAAAAGGTCTAAGACCACCAGAACGCGACCGCAAAAAATTAGCGCCGAATTATTGTCGCAATGGTGAAGATTGAGAAATATTTCGGTCATTTGCCCGATCTCTTGTTCAATCGTTGCCGCGATCGCGTGATAAAAAGCAGAAATTCTCAATTGGCTGAGCGCATCCACTTCCCCTTGGGAGATTGCCTCGTATTCGCGATCGCTGGTGGTAATTAACGATTGCAGCATCAATTCGTTCGACCAATCCCGATAAATTCCCCAAGTATCCCGCAAGCGCACTTGTCGCACGAGTTCTTGCAGAAAGGGGCGATCGTATATCGTCGATCGCGGTTCTTTTCGAGGAGCGATCGGCCTAACAAAACTGACAGAACATTGAGGATTGAGAACGGCTGAGGGAGTCATGATTTACCTGATAAGATCGAGTTGAAATTGAGTAATTTAGTGATGAGATTGAGAGTGAAAATGATGCACTCTTTCTTCCTCTGCATCGATAAAAATATTACCGAGATCGAAGAGAAACTCCATCGTGCCGCGATAACCGACTAAACAACGCGCACCGTTACCAAAGCGATCGAAAATGGGATAACCCATGCGGTAAAGAGGAACGCCCAAGCGTTTTGCGATCGCTTTTCCGTGAGAGTTGGCAATCAACAAATCGGAACCGGCGGCTAAATCCTCAAAGTCTTCTAAATCCCCAATCGTGACAGAATCTACAGGTAAATCGTTCAACAACGGAGAATTAGTTGGAGTCACCGCCGCTTGAATTTCTGCCCCCATATCCTTCAATAACCAGCAGGTTTGATAGAGCAAATCTGGCTCTAATGCTAAAGAAATGCGCTTGCGACCAAAAAAGAAATGAGTGTCTAAAATCGCATCTTGCAATTGTTTGCGCTGGCGGCGATATTTCTCGGGGACGGACTCAAAAGAACGGGGGACATTTTCTAATAGGGTAATGCGAGCTAAGCGCCAGAGAAAGTCATCCACCCCTGCTAATCCTGACAGTCGGGGAAACACTTGGTATTCCGTCCCAAATCGCTCTTGCAAGCGTTGTGCCGCTTTTTCCATGCTGTTTCCGATCGCCAAGGTAAAGCAAGATTCTCCCAACTGTCGCAACTGTTCTAAAGAAGTTCCCCCTGGCGTGATGGGATTAAAATCATCGTCGAGATGACCGTCCAGAGAACCGGACAAATCGGGAAGGCACAAGGGGGTCAAACCAAATTCCCTCACCATTTCCTTGACCTCTTCCACATCTCCGGGAGATAAAGAAGGCCCGGCCAAAATCGTCACTTGAGTTTGACCGGGTAATAAGGTGTTGTTGACACCCTCCGATGCAAACTCTACAGCAACTGTTTCCGCGATCGCCGCCGCATAGCCGTCTTGCAAAGAGCCTTTATAATCCGGCGTAGAGACGAAGATAATGGGGAGAGAATCCAGTTCGGGATGTTTTTGGCGAAAGGTGCGAAGAATGCCCTGCATATCGTCCCCTCGCGTTTCCGTCAGTCCCGTGGTCAGCAAGCAGATCATTTCCGGATTGGCTTTCTCAACCAAAGTGAGAATTGCTTGCTCGATATTTTCTTCGCCCCCCAAAATTGTACTCACTTCCGTCATAGCCGTTGTAGCGAGGGGAATGGCTTCGCGGAAATGACGAACCAAAATCACTTTTGCGAATGCCGTACATCCTTGGGAACCGTGAAAGAGGGGAACCGTTCCTTTCAGCCCTAAAAAAGCGAGGGATGCACCCAAAGGAGAACTGAGTTTGAGGGGATTAACGGCAACAGATTTTCTGGGAGAGAGAACAGTAGTCATGATAGCGATCGGGATCGAGGGTGGGCGGCTTATTGTTGCGCTAAAGCGCTCTTTTAGGGCTGAACCCCAACAACGAACGGGGGTTTAACCGGAGACGAATAATTAGGGACGGGAGGCGAATAACTCGACGAATATTCCTCCCAAGGTGCGGGTAAGCGCACCTGCTTCCAAATCGGGCTGTGAAGTGCCTCATCCAACTCCTTCGCCATCTCGATCATCCCCACGTAACCCGCATAAGGATGGTGGCGTTCTTGGTTGATATCGAGGAAGGGAATGCGAGCTTTCAGTGCCGTGTATTGGTTGCGTCCTCCCGCAATCAGCATATCTGCCTTGGTTTTGTCAATGACCCGCAACAATTCTTGAGGATTGCCCTTACTTAAGGTCAAACCATCCTTACCCAATAATTTTTTGATGCGAACCTTGTCC
>JBFRWJ010000314.1:0-18844 GCA_051439525.1 Spirulina sp.
AAAATCGAGCAGTGGTGGTTCGTTCTTAAAAATTGGATGAAACAGAGAATACATGAATTTGATAATCTTCAAGATTGTATTGATGCTGCCTTCCGAGAATGTCCTAATGTATTTGCGTAATGCTATAGCAATTCGCCAATTCTATCAAATCGACTGCGATTGGCGGCTATTTGTAAACAAACTTAACATTCTTGATGGATGAGCCAATCTAACGAGCAGAGATCGGATTAAATTTCGGAGAAGCCGATCGCAGTAACCTATTTTTTCCGAGTTAAAAAGATTCTTTTGAAAAAATTCCAAATTGCTACGATCGCATTTTCAATCCATGCCATAACGCGATCGACAAACTTGAGAATTTTCTCTAAGGGATGTTCGATATATCCCGTTGTTTTGGCATCGACTTCCAGCCAATTCTCCTCGAATTCGGGTGTATTTTCCGAGGTTTTGGCTAATTCATTTTTGGGGATCGAAGAGGAATTTTCCCGAGGAACGGGATTGAGGGAGTCGGGCATGAGTGCTGATTTTTGTAAGGAGGAAGAATGGGAATCGGAGTTGGAGGCTGACAAGGGCTGAGTTGAAGGGAGATCTTGCCATTCTGGCATTTCTCCATGGGAGATCGCTTCGGGTTGGGGAACTTGGGGCGTAAAGGCTTGACGAGAGCGATCGTAGAGTTCTTCCCAAACCAGCCAAGGCTCTTCCTCCTTGGAAGACGCGGGCAAGGCAGGATTTTTAGCGGCGGTTCCGAAGAAATAATCCATCGCCGCACGCAAGAGAAATTGAAGCTTGGCGAGGCGATCGCTATCATTTAAGTCCGATTGCGTTGACTCCTGCCACCAAACTTCGAGGCGATCGCGGAATCGATCCTGTTGGGTTTCCAAGGTGGCGATCGCTTCATCTAGTTCCACAACTAGGTCGGTTACGGGAGGGGGCGGTTGCCAAAGTTCTTGCGATCGCGCTATATCGAGGGCACTGTCCCTTTCCTTGGGAGTCAAGGCAAATTCCTGCCAAGAGTGAACGATCTGCGCCTCATCAAACAAATCGATGGCGATCGCAATGCTGCTTTGTTGCTCCCAACGCATCAATTGCCAAAACCAACGCAGGGGAGGCGGGATATGGGGGTTGACGGTTAAGGCAGGAGGAATTAAATATTGTCGCGCTTTAATTCTTTGCAAGTATTGCCGATAGGCGTAATCTGACAGTTCCCAACGAATATTTTGTTCGAGACGCTCTTGCTGAGTTTTTGTGAGGACGTTGAGAGATTGATTGTCAACGGTGGTCAACACTAAATGGTGTCGATCTACGGTTGAAGCAATGCCCCGAATGCGGTGTGCCTTGTCAGTTGTTATCCCGTGGGGAGGCGTATCGGTTGCCGAGGCGATCGCGGGCAAATTGTCCGTCCAGAGGACGGGAGGGGCAAAGGTTTGAATTTCGTAGTTTCCGGGTAGGGTTTCTAGGAGGGGCTTGATGCGATCGAGGGTTTTCCAAACGGGGGTATCGACGGGAATATAGTCTTCTGGGGTCGCTTTTCCAGTTTCTGGGAGGGGAATGGGGGCAACTTTTTGTTCGAGTTTCCAGACCAAGGCGCGTCCGGCTTGAGCGACGAGATAAACCGGATAAATGAGAATTTGCGCCCCCCAAATTGCCGTAATTTTGGCTTGGCGAAAGGTTTTCGCAAGGCGATCGCCCAGAACGATCCTCTGGCGGTTGAGAAAGTTAAACAGGCGACTTTTATAGGGGCGCGGCGGGGAAGTCATTTCAATGAACAATTAGCAATGAACAATGAACAATGAACAATGAACAATGAACAATGGGGTTATGGATGGGTTGAGAATACTCTGGCTCTTATTCTCCCACATTGGCGGTCAACCCAAAGACCTGTCAGCCATAATTCACTTTAGGTTTGAGAAAAACGGGTATGATGTTAAAAATTGGCGCTTATCGTGCCATCAATATCACCGAAGCGCGAGCATCTACCCGATAAAAAGACTGCTCGATTTTAAGAGCGGAATCGATACTACAAAAGTCATCTGGAGCTGCCAAAGCCGTATCGATAATGCGTCGCCAGTGCTGCTCCGGCGAGAGAGGGGGTAGCTCGAAGGTGAGGGGTTTCCAAAAGGCATTGAGGATGACGTGCAACAATTCGTCATATTGCCGATAGCGCAATGTAAAAGCCAAACTGTGGGAGTGTTCTGCCCAGTCCGGTTGGTTTAACTTCACCCCATGCCAAGCGATCGCCGGCTCTAAAACGGGCTCGGTGGTGACCATTAAAGGATGGTCGTGTTTGAAAACATGGAGACCTTGGATTAAGGCAATCAGTTCTCGTACAAAGCGAAGAAAATCTTCTCGAGCCTCGATCGCATCCCAATCAAACCAGCCGAGTTCGTTGTTTTGGCAGTAAGTATTATTATTACCGCCTTGCGATCGCAGCACTTCATCCCCCATCAATAACATGGGAGTTCCTTGAGAAATCGCCAAGAGGGTCAACAGATTTTTCGCCTGTTTGAGCCGTAGTGCCTGAATCGTCGGATCGTCCGTAAGACCTTCTATACCACAGTTCCAACTCAAATTCTCGTTGTTGCCATCGCGGTTATCCTCGCCATTTGCCTCGTTATGTTTGCTGTTGTAGCTCACCAAATCGTGGAGAGTAAACCCATCGTGACAAGTGACAAAATGAATATTGTAGTTGGGTCCTCGGTGCAGATGCGGGTAGAGATCGGGACTGCCGGAAATCTGATACGCGATCGCCGAGATCGTCCCGTTATCCCCCCGGACAAAACGCCGCACCTCGTCTCGAAAGGGACCATTCCACTCAGCAAAGCGCTCCCCGGCAAAGTTCCCCACTTGATAAAGTCCTGCCGCATCCCAAGCCTCAGCAATTATTTTCTTCCCTGCCAGTACCGGATCGTGATCGATCAGCCATAAAATCGGCGGATGTTCTACCGGTTCCCCACTCACTCCCCGAGACAGTATCGATGCGAGATCGAACCGGAAGCCATCGACGTGCATTTCCGAGACCCAGTAGCGCAGACAGCTTATAATCAGATAAGCATTGATGGCACTGGTTTTCAACGTATTGCCGCAGCCGCTATAGTTTTTGTAATAGGTTTTATCGTCTTCGAGAATGTAATACGATTCATTGCTCAAGCCTCGAAACGAGAGGGTCGGACCTTCGTGATTTCCTTCGGCGGTGTGGTTAAAGACCACATCTAAAATGACCTCAATGCCGGCTCGATGCAATGCTTTCACCAAATCCCGAAACTCATCCACCGGACCGAGAGGATCTTGCCGAGAACTGTAACCCCGGTGGGGCGCAAAAAAAGCTAACGGACTGTAGCCCCAATAGTTGGTGCGTCCGGGGGGTGCATCCCCCGGGTCGAACTGTTGTATGGGCATGAGTTCTACAGCAGTAATCCCCAAGGATTTGAGGTAGGGAATCTTTTCCATCAGTCCGGCATAGGTTCCCCGTTTTTCCGGGGGTAAGCCAGAATTGGGATGTTGGGTAAAGCCACCCGAGTGCAATTCATAAATTACAGTCTCGGAATAGGGGATTTGGGGGTGGCTATCCCCTTCCCAATCGTATTCTCGGGGGTCTACGACCACACCTCGGAGGGCGCGATCGCAATTATCCGAGCGATCGCTTGCTGCTTGGCGAGAATAATTTTGCCATCCCACCACCGATCGCGCATAGGGATCGAGGAGTACCTTGTTCCGGTTAAATCGCAGCCCCTTGCTCGGCTCGTAGGGTCCATCGACTCGATAGGCGTAAGTTTGTCCGGCGGAGAGTCCGACGACAAAGACGTGCCAGTAGTGAAAGGTTCGGTTTTTGTGAGGATCTAACTGGATAGTCGTCTGAGGTTGGGGTGCTTCGGGGGTATCGAAGAGCAAAAGCTCAACTGCCGTTGCACCGCGAGCGTAGAGACAAAAATTAACGCCGCCGTCCCGTACTGTCGCCCCTAACGGGAAACTTTCGCCGACTTGAATTGTGAATGTCATATCCCATCCCACTCCCATCGATTGTATTTAATCATACCCAAAAAATGAGTTGCAAGCCTCCCTCTTCTCTCCCTCTTAAATCACCCCGGGCAGAGTAAAATCGCACCAACCTCTATAATTCACGATATGAGCAATATTCCCGACTTGCATATCTCCTCACCGTCTCATTGCGAAGTAAAGCGATCGCGAAACGCCGTATAGGTTTTCTTCTCTCGCGAAGAATCCAAAACCGAGAACAAAACCGTTTTAAATCGTCCCCAAAATAATCCCTCCGCATTGAGATGATTGAAAAATATCTCTGCAACCATTTGCGGATCGTTTCTAAACACGCCACACCCCCAAGCCCCTAAGATTAAAGTATCGCAATGGTGATGGGCGGCCAAACTCAGAACTTTTTGACTGCGGTTTTGTAAAGCGGCAGGAATTTTAGCAAGATCTTGAGGAGAATTGCAAGCGATCGCGCCTGCATTGGGGGCGGGACTGGTAATAAAATCCACAAAATAAGGTTGTTCTAAAAATGTACCGTCATCTCTCCGAAACACCGGACATTGAGGAGAATAAATCATCCGATCCGAATACAAACCCGATCGCTGCTGTCGGTGATAGTCATAATATTGAGGTGCTTTTAACAAACTGCGATATAACCCCGAACTCCTCGCCAAACTTTCCTCTTGTGCTTGGGATCCTTTTAAAAAGCCTCCTCCCGGATTTTTGGCAGAGGCAAAATTCAGCACGCCAATTCGGGCGCTATCTTCCCTTTGGCTCAAACGCACCGCCCCTTCTAACGTGGTTTCATTGATAACAGTAAAAGTGGTGTGGGGAAATTGAGGGTCTCGATCCAGAACGCGATCGCAGATATTGTTTAAGCGATCGGGGTCATAAAATTGAGTTTCCGCCAGACATTGTTGGAGTGCCTCAGAAACATCGACGCGGTTATTTTCAGGGGTTTGATAATAACCCTGTTGCAAAATTTGCACGGTTTCGTTCGCAATTTGTTTTCGCCTCATCTTCTCCCTATTCCCCGTTTCCGAATAACTGGTGACTGGTGACTGGTGACTGGTGACTGACCTATTCTTCCCCATCAAAACAAAAGTGCAAGGTCGTGCTCATGGAAAGGCGATCGCGTCCGTTACGTTTGGATTGATATAAGGCGTCGCTGGCGGCTTCAACTAAGGCAGATGCTGGGGTTTCCTCATCGGGAATCGTACTGGCAACCCCGAGGCTCACCGTGACGATATCCTTCGCAAAACCGCCATACTTGTCAGCATTGATGGGAATGCCCAACATTTCGATTTGTTTGCGCAGTTGTTCGGCAAGTGCAAAGGCTAAACTGCCATCGATTTGCGGGAGGAGGGCAATAAATTCATCGCCGCCATAACGAGCGATCGTGCTGTCGGGAATGTTAATTCCGGCCTCAAATACGCCGGCAATGAGTTGCAAGCAATGATCCCCATCCAGATGACCGTGAACGTCATTAAAAATCTTAAAACAGTCGATATTGCCGATAATTATCGAGAGGGGCATTCCCGTTTGGGCCAGTTGCTGCCATTTTTCTTCCAGTTGTTCCTCAAAACTGCGGCGATTGAGCAGTTCCGTCAATTCATCGAGATTCCGTAACTTTTGTAACTGTTGATTCTTCTGTTCGAGTTCCAGCCACCGCTCGTCCTCCATTTCTAGGGCAGTCTCCTCCTCTCGGGCGAATTGTTGGCGAAAATAGCGGCAATACAATTCGTAACGAATGCTAATTTTATTGCCTTGTAGTTTGACCAACCCCAAACTCTCCAACTTATAGGCCAAGATCGGTTTGAGGGGGATCGGGGCATTCTCTGCGATCGCCTTTTCGATGGCGCGGGCTAAATCTTGATTATCTTGCAAGGTCAGCCAATGTCGCCGCAAATGTTCCCGATAAATGCCCCCTTCCGTGGCACTCTCTGCCAACAGTTGCTCTAAATTTTTCGGACTCGAGGAAGCCGGGTGGGCGAGGTGGTATAGTGCTAAACGAATTAAGAGGGGATGCCCCCCCACCAAAGCCATCAGCTTTTGGGTTTGGTCGTCGTGCCAATCCAAACCGTGCAGGCGGGCAAGGTTTTCCACCTGTTCGGGGGTAAACTCCGGGACGGTTAAGGGCAAGCCGACATTAAACGGGGATTGATTGATATTGAGGGGAACGTACACTTCTGTCGAATACACCACCGCCAAACGGAGCTTTTGCCAGACTCCGAGCTGTTTGGCTTCCTCGTGCCACGATCGCAATAAGGGTAAAAATTCCTCGGCGAGTCGGGGATATTCAAACAGGTGATTGACTTCATTAAGGGCCAAGACCAAGGGGCATTCGAGGCGTTCGAGGAGATACCATTGGAAATAGCAAGTACAATTCACTTTGCTCCCAACATCTTCATCCCAATATTCATCTAAGTTGGGTTTTAAATTTAAGCCCCGACTGACTTGAGTACAAAATCCCCGCAAAAATTTCTTGAGATCGGTGCCGTCGATTTGTTGAAAATTCACACTAACTTTGTAGTATCCCAAAGTCTCGGCACGAGCGAGCACTCGATTTAAAAGGGAGGATTTTCCCATTTCTTTGGGCGCTTTAATCCGCAGCACGCAACCCGGTTTGAGAATCTCGTGATATGCCTGCTCTTCTAAGGGAGGACGAGGAATATAAAAGAGAGAATCGAGAGGTACCGGCCCGTTCGGGTATTCGAGGGGAAGATTGGATGCAGGAAGATTTGAGGGAGGATTAACAGACATGGTTGGAATGGTTTCACCTGCAATAGCTTCACCGCGAGCAGTATCAATTGGAGATGGGGAATCGGGCATGGCGATCGCTCCGAGATAGCTTGAGGAAATGCTGAATTTAGATATCATTCTACTATCTACAAACAACGGCTTCAAATCCTCGATTGGAATGGCGGCTTTGAGCGAAACAGGAAGCTATGATTTTAGAGCTATTTTACATCCATCGATTCAATCATTGAGATTTCACGGTTGCGATTCTGGGGTGATGCGATAGAGGCGGACGGGTCGGGCAATTCCTTTCAATCCTTGTTCTCCCATATCCTGCACTTGTAAACCCAAGCTATCTTTGACCGTATCATAAACGGTTTGAGACAGACAAATTCCACCCGGATCGGCTTTACTTTGCAAGCGCGCGGCAATGTTAACTCCCAATCCCAAAACATCCTCGCCGCTAAAACAAACATCACCTAAATGAATGCCCATGCGGTGGTAAAGGACTTCCGTAGCCGACAAGCGATCGCTTGACTCTTTCAAGGCGTTTTGCATGGCGATCGCGCAGGAAACGGCATTCACGGCACTGGCAAAATAGATCAATAATCCATCTCCCATAGATTTTAAAACTTTACCGTCATATTCTCGGCAAATTTCCCGCATAATCTGGAAATCTCGCTGGATCGAGGCGAGTAAATGGGTTTGATCGGCGACCATTTTTTCGGTGGATCCGACGACATCGGTAAAAATAATTGCTGCTAAATTACTGTCGGGAATGTCAGCACTTCCGTACAATCCCAATTGAGCGCTAAAATACAAGCGATAGAGTTCGCACGAACAAGTGCACTCGCTTCCCTCCAAGGCAATCAAACCCATACTGTAGAGTTTGTAAGCAGAGATCGACTCCAACCGGGCGCGGCCGGGAGGGGACACGACTCGTTCGTAAGCGTCTGCCAATTGGGTTTCTTTTTGCAGGGTACTCCATAATTCTCGCAGGTGATTGCTATAGATTCCCGCTTCTGTTGGGGCTTCGTGCAGAAGTTGGTCTAGGGTGAGAGAGCCCCGACAAAGATGGTAAAACGCCAGTTGAGTTAGATAGGGATGACCGCCAATCATTTCGATTAGGGGGTGCAAGCGCTGTTTTCCTTCTTCCCCCAATGCCCAATCTAATTCATAGATTGTGGCTAATTCCTGGACTTGTTCGAGGCTAAATTCAGGAACTTTGATCGGCAATCCGACATTAAAGGGAGATTGATTGAGATTTAAAGGAACATAAATCTCGGTGGAATGAACGACCACCAGCCTGAGTTTTTCAAATGCCGTTCCTTGTTTGGCCTGTTCGTGCCAAGAGCGCAAGAGGGGCAGAAAATCCCGAGCGATTTGGGGATGCTCGAAAACGCGATTGACTTCATTGAGGGCAATCACAATGGGGGGCTCGATTTCCTCGAGTAAATAGCCTTCAAAATATAACGTACAGCTCACTTTACTGCCGATATCCTCATCCCAAAATTCATCCAGCAAGGGCTCGATTTTTAATTGGCGAGCAATGACTTTACAAAACCAGCGCAAAAATTTATCGATGGTGGCAAAAATTGACTCGTCCGTTTGCTGAAAATCGATGTTAATGGGACAAAAACCTTCACTCCTGGCGCGATCGAGAATTCTCGCCAGCAAAGAGCTTTTCCCCATTCTCCTCGGGGCTTTAATCCGAGTGACGCTACCGGGTTTAAGAATTTCCCGACAGGCCAGTTCCTCAATAGGGGGACGCTCGATATAAAAGTGAGAATCAGGAGAGAGGGGCGTACCGGGAAATTCCAGATCGAAGGTCATGGAGCTTTGAGAATTAAAGGACGGTGACGGATCAGAGAGTGACAAATAACAGGGCAGCAATATTTTGTCAATTTTAACACTTCAAACCCGATGGAGTCATAGGGAATTGGCAGTGGATTGCCGATCGCTCTTTCTCCCGACGCGATCGCACAGATGCCGCTCTTCTCTGGAGCGAACTCAGTATTTGTTCGCAACTTGTCTTGCCGCTAATTGCAAGTATCGGTAAGTTCATCAAATTGATTGTTCGAGGAAGAGACAAAAGCGGGTATTGCAGAAATTCTGGCATTGTTATCCTTCTGGATGGCTTGATGATACCGAATCACCGCGATCGCTGCCAAGGTCGAAGCAATCAGTAGGGCAATACTTGCCCCTCCCAGGAGTAGTTGTTGAATTTTAACAATTTTTCTCGCCAGCATTAATTCTTCTTCCATCAGTTGGGCGCGTTCTGCTAACTGCTGCATTTCCATGTCTTGTCGATCGCGTTTTTGACTGGCCTGCAAAAATTGATAGTCTAATTCGCTCAAACTTTTACCTCGAGACCAATCGAGGGCGTTTTGGAGTGCTCGTCCTCGCAATAGTCGCGATTCATCAAGTTGTTTGGAGGCGATCCACGCATGAAAAACTTCAGAATACGGACGCAATTTTTCCAGTTGTTTTTCAACCCATTCTAAGTTGAAAACTTCCTGATAAATTCTATTTTTTACCTTTAATCTTCCTTCAGATTTTATCACTAAGCCCGACAAAATTAATTCAGTTTGTTCTTGACTGTCATCGGCTTTAACGGTGCTGCTCTGTAAGATTTGTTGATAAATTCCCAGTAAATGAGCGCTATGTGCCTCATTTTTTTTGAGGCGATCGCGGATCGTTCGGAGATGTTCGGGTTCGTCTTGCGCTTCCCATTTATGAATAATTCGCGATTTGACCAGACTCTCTACCCAAAAGGTTTCTGCCCCCAGAGGAACTGTTAAGAATTCGCCGTTTTCATCGTAACTGGATTCCAGAACGATCTGGCATAATTTTTGGGTTAAAAAAGGCTGACCGGAAGTCCATCGCAAAATTTCTTCGACAATGATTTTCCCGGGATAATGGTTTGTTGGTAATCCCGCAGCGAGAGAATCAATTTCATCGATCTGAAAACCTGGCAAGGCGATCGCTTTACCAATATTAAACGGCGTTCTCTTTTTATCCGCAATTAAATCCGAGGGCGTGGCGACCCCACAAATTGCGAAACCGATACGGTTGTAACGAGGATCGTGGGATCTTTGGTTGTAACAAAAGCGAATCAAGGCAAAAAAGTCATCAATGGGAAAATCAAGGCTGAGAATACTATCAATTTCATCGACAAAAATAAAGAGCTTTTCTTCGGTCAATTCTTGGAGCAAGACTTCAGAAATAAATTGACTCAATTTTTGGACGACAGAAATATCCTCTTGCTTGGCCCACCAAGCTTTTAGGTTTATTTTTTTTAAGAGTTTAAATCCTCGCCACAACTCTACAGCGATGCCTTTGTACCATTGAGCGGGAGTAATATTTTCACTGCCAATATTGGTCATGTCAATACTGGCACATTTAAATCCTTCCCGTTCGAGCCGATAGCGAGTGCGAACCAAGAGGGAAGATTTACCCACTTGTCTCGAGTTGAGAACGTAACAAAATTCTCCTTGTTTTAGGGCTTCGTATAATTCTGTATCGGCATATCGCTCGACATAACTCGGTGCATTATCGCTTAGGCTTCCTCCCACTTGATAGTAATAATGGCTCATTCAATTCTCCTACAAAAATAGCAAAAAATAAGTGGTCGATATAGTTACTGCTTAAGACATCAAATCCGGAGTAGACGTTCTAATGGGAGAACGATTGCAATAGGCGAAACAATAACCAGCAATCGCTAATAGCAGAAGAGAGAAACGTTTCGGGTAAGAAGTATAGATGTTTGTCCGCCAAAAAGCGTTAAAATCGTAACAATATTATATCAAAAATATTTCTCAAAATTGAGAAGGGCGAGAGAGATAAGGAAGTGCGATCGCCTCTAGCTCAATTATGGCAAACTTTGAGGGAACTCGCTTCTTTTATTCCATCCCACGAGAGACATCGGTTATCACTCTTGAATTTGGGGAAAAGTCACAAATCGACTTTCCCCGACTATTAACCTGAATGGGTTGAACTTTAGCTCTCCCTTGCTCGTCGTGGGGATTTGCCCCTAATGTCCGATCGCATTTAAGTTGTCCTGTACGGCTTGTTGGATCTGTTGGGTGAGTTGTTCGATGGTCTGGGTGCGATCTTTTTTGTAGGCAGGCAAATAATCTTTTAAATTGACGGGATCGCCAATTTTCAGCAAGGCTTGGCGATGGCCTTTGGGTTTGGGGCGATCGATGGCAAACACTTCTCGTTCCAAGCGCGTCAGAGTATCTAAAAAGCGTTCGGGGGTGGGCGCGGCAGCCACGTAACCATCATAAAGGGCATTAAAATTGAGCAAGCGTACCGTGGCTTTATAGATCGCAGCAGAAAGTGGAGCAGGGTCGCTTTGAGAGTCGAGGAGAGATTGGATTTTATAAACCCGTTCTCGGATGGGCAGATGGGCAGCCGCAGGGATATCGAGTTTTTGCTCGCAATCGGTTAAAATGCGAGCGCGGATTTTTTCGATCCGTTGATTGAGATCCAAGTCGTCCACCGAAGGGGTTGCGATCGCGTATTCTCGTTCGAGATTGGTGACGAGTCGTTCCCCGATCGCCCGCAAGCGCTCGTAAAAATTCTCGGTTTTGGCAATCATTTCGAGGGCGGTTTCTAATTGATGGAGACTATCGGCGATCGCTTTGGTCATGGAGCCGCGATAACGATATTTAAGGCTCACGGGAACAAGGAAGAAGTTGGGAATCTTTGGAGATCCTTTGGCAAGTTTCTGAAGCACTTGCAGGGGCATTTGTACCGCCCCGGAACGAAACGGCATCACCGTGTCGTTTTGAAAAGAACAGCCTCCCTCGGAAAAAATGACGAGTTTGGTCGCGTTTTGGCGCAACAAATCGAGGGTGTAAGCAATACTGGCGCGATCGCCCACCCCTCGCTTGATGGAATACCCCCCCATGCGCTGTATAAATTTCCCTTGCCAACCGCGAAAGTTATCATGGGCAACGAGGTAGTGAAATAACTGTCCCGATCGCGTCGAGAGAAGACAGAGGACAATGGGATCGTCAAACGTGGGATGATTGGGCATAAGAACCGCGCGATCGCCTTCGATGGCTTTTAACTTATCGATATCGCGATCGCTCACCTTCAAGTCCAAGCGATAGGCAGTATAGGCAACCCCGTAGGACAGACTTTGGACGAGGCGAACGAAAAGCGGGGTTAATTTGGCCGGATAAAACTCAGCAGATTTCACAATGATTAATGCCAATGCAGTAATTACAAGAATATTTACGAGCCTAAACGAATAATTTTCCCATCCTCTATTGGACTATGACACTTTTAAGGAACGAGATTTTTGGGCGATCGCGTTCAAATTCTCTTGCACGGTTTGCCGGATCTGTCGGGTGAGTTGCTCGATCGTTTGAGTGCGGTTTTTTTGATAGGCGAGTAAATAATCTTTGAGATTGACGGGATCGCCGATCTTCAACAAGGCATGGCGATGGCCTTTGGATTTGGGGCGATCGATGGCAAAAACTTCCCGTTCCAAGCGCGTCAGGGTGTCTAAAAAGCGTTCGGGGGTGGGAGCGGCAGCGACATAACCATCATAGATGACCGCGAAATTGAGCAAGCGTACCGTGGCTTTGTAGATCCGTGCAGACAGGGGAGAAGACTCCCTAAAGGGTTCGGGAGTGGGGGTCGCATAGCCATCATTATAGCCATTTGCGCAATTGAGCAAGCGTACCGTTTCTCGGTAAACTCTTTCAGACTCCGGAACGGTTTGATTTTGGGAATCGAGGAGCAATTGAATTTTATAAGCTCGCGCTCGGGGGGGAAGATGGGAAAGCGAGGCGATCTTTAACTTTTGTTCGCAATCGGTGAGGATGTGCGCTTTGGCATTCTCGATGCGTTGATTGAGATCCAATTCCTCGGAGTTGGGGGGAGCGATCGCGTATTCGGCTTCAAGATCGGCCATGACTCGCTCTCCGATTGCCCGCAAGCGCCCATAAAAATCCTCAGTTTTCGGGATAATGCCCAAGGCAGATTCTAAATGCTGGAGACTGTTCGCGATTGCCTTCACCATCGATCGCGGGTAGTAATATTTGAGGCTTATCGGCACGAGGAACAAGTTGGGAATTTCTGCGATCGCCTCGCTTTGCTTCAATGTTGCGGGTTTGGCGAGTTGCTGAAGAACGTGTAAGGGCAGTTGAATGGCTCCCGGACGGAAAAGCGTAACGGTATCGTTCTGAAAGGTCACGTCTCCTTCGGGAAACATGACGAGTTTGGTAGCAGGTTGGTGCAAGAGGTCGAGGGTATAGGCAATACTGGCGCGATCGCCCGCGCCTCGCTTAATGGAGTAACAGCCCATGCGCTGCCAAAATTCCCTGCGCCAACCGCGAAAGCTTTCGTAAGCGATGAGGTAGTGAAACAACTGTCCGAGGCGCGCCGAGAGGAGACAGAGGACAATGCCATCGTCAAAAGAGGGATGATTGGGCAGCATGACGACGCGATCGTCTTCCAAGGCTTTTAATTTTTCCAGATCGCGATTGGAAATCTTCAAATTCAGGTGATAAAGACTAAAAGCTCCCCCGTAGGAAATGCTTTGAATGAAGCGGACGAAAAGGGGGGTTAATTTGGCCGGATAAAACTCAGCAGGTTTCATGACGATTCATGCCCAGGCAGCAAGGAAACTCATACTTCGAGCCTAAGCGCATCATTGCCAATTTCCCGAACGACTATGACACTTTTTCGGGACGAACAATCCGATACTTGAAATTACGCAATATTTGAAAGCAATCATTGTCAATGCTTCTAACTCAACCCTTTTCGCCTTTTGACTCCAATATGATGCAACGGTGCTTGCACCTCGCCCGTCGCGCCGAGGGATATACTTCTCCCAATCCCCTCGTCGGCTGCGTTGTCGTGCGCGAGGGGCAAATTGTTGGGGAGGGATATCATCCCCGAGCGGGAGAACCTCACGCGGAAATTTTTGCCCTGCGTCAAGCGGGAGATTTAGCGGCTGGGGCAACCCTTTACGTGAATTTAGAACCGTGCGATCATTACGGGCGCACGCCTCCTTGTAGTGAAGCCCTCATTGCTGCAAAAGTCACTAAAGTATTTGTAGGGATGGTCGATCCCGATCCTCGCGTGGCTGGCGGGGGGATCGATCGCCTGCGCCAAGCAGGGATTGAAGTCATTGTCGGGGTGGAAGAGGCAAACTGTCGCCAGCTCAATGAAGCCTTTATCCATCGCATTCTCTACCAGCGTCCTTGGGGGGTCTTAAAATACGCCATGACCCTCGATGGGAAAATTGCCGCGACAACGGGACATAGTGCTTGGGTGACGGGAGAGCGATCGCGTCGCCGAGTCCATCAAGAAAGAGCGATCGCCGATGCGGTTATTGTGGGAGGCAATACCGTGCGGCGAGATAATCCGCGTTTAACGACCCATGGGGTTTCCCCGCGCAACCCGTTGCGGGTGGTGATGAGTCGAACTCTCGATCTGCCTCGGGAAGCTAATCTCTGGCAGGTTGAGGACAATCCAACTTTAGTGTTAACTCGGGAGCATAGCAATCCTCCCCTGCGGGAATATTTGCAAAACAAGGGGGTTGAAGTGGTGGAATTGCCGGAATTAACGCCCGATCGCGCCATGAAACATTTATACGATCGCGGTTGCTCTCGCGTCTTGTGGGAGTGCGGGGGAGTTTTGGCGGCTCGGGCGATCGCGAATGGGGCGGTGCAAAAAATTATGGCCTTTGTTGCCCCGAAAATTATCGGGGGCATTAATGCGCCTTCTCCCGTTGGCGATTTAGGACTCGGTAAAATGACAGATGCCCTCGGATTAGAAGAAATTAAAGTTACGGCGATCGATGCCGATCTGTTAATTGAAGGATATATTTCGCCGAATTCTCAACGCAATGACTGACCCTTATTCCCGCAGAAGAAGCATTAAATATTTTGGATGGTGTCCTCAGTGATTCCTATCCCGAACAACTGCGATCGCAAATCCTCGGCGTTTGTGGGGGCGATCGCCTTTCTATCTCAGAGCGGTTAGAGCGATCGCTCATAGTCAACCCCTATCAAATATCTCACTGTTTATTTGATTAAAGTCAGAATTTGGCTGATAATGCGATCGACATCGCGGAGTAGAAGTCTAATTTGTGTAAGATCGAGCTGGTCTTTAGGAGCAATATAATTGCCATCAGATCGATAGTCAGGATATAAAAATTTTTCTCGATAGCTATAATTGATCGATCGAGAGATAAGTTTGGCAAGACTTTTAACATTTATGGTGTCTGCTAAGTTACGCTTGCAAAACATTAAAAACATTTTTAGTTTGGTTTCGTGATTGAGGGGAATTGTGCTTTTAAAATGAACGATGACTGCACAGGCTATAGATTCTAGAGCATGGTAGCCAGTAAATCCCGTTACTTCGTGAATCTCGATTTTAGCAGAGAGTTGCTGTTTGGCACTTTTGAGATAACGTTCTGCAATTTCGATGTAAACATCTTTAGCTTTCATAAATGATGATTCCGTCTTTGACTCGTTCGATGATGGGATCGCGATTTGTCATTAATGATTTTCCCTCGAAAGCGGTAAAAATAGGTAAGATAACAAATTCCGCAACAAAACCCGAAAAAATCTCGGATAATTCCCAGATAATTTGATTATCTCTCTCAAAATTGCCAAAGATAAAAACATGAAAAATATCTCGTTCTTTTTTTTGAATGAAAACATTGCTAAGAGGCGATCGCTCATAATCTTTATACAAATCTTCAACGACAATCAGATCGACATAGACCAATTTTTCTCGAATCAGATCTTGATATTCGTCGATATTCTTTTTCATGTACTGATAAAAGCCGAGAAAATCATCGGCGTAGTCTGCTACAGGAATGGTGACTCGTTTAATCTCGTCTAAAATTTTATGGATTTCTAAAACTGGCATTTTGGCTAAACCGAGATTGCCTACCTAATTATTTTAGCAAGTTCCAACCCATGCGATCTCAAATCCTCACCGTTTGTGGAGGCGATCGCCTTTCCAGAATTTGTCGATCGCGCCCCCATCGCCGATAATCAAAATTGTTCCTTGTTGTGGTTAATGATAGTTGTTGGCTTAATTAGCGGCACCTCCGTAGATGGAATCGATGCGGTGCTGACGGAAATTACCGGAGACGACCTCAATATAAGCGTCAACTTACTGGCAGGAGAAACTTATTCCTATCCCGAACAATTGCGATCGCAGATCCTCGGCGTTTGTGGGGGCGATCGCCTTTCCTTAGAAGCACTGGCAGAATTAGATGACGCGATCGCCCGACAGTTTGCGATCGCCGCCCGAGATATCCAGCAAGGGCATCCTCCCGCTACCCTCATCGGTTCTCACGGTCAAACTGTCTTTCATCGTCCTCCGATCGAAAATGCGATGGGCTATACTCTGCAACTGGGACGAGGCGATCTCATCGCCCGAATGACCAAAATCCCCACGGTCAGCAACTTCCGGGTTGCCGATATTGCCGCCGGCGGTCACGGCGCGCCTCTCGTTTCTCGCCTCGACTTAGCTCTTTTAAGTCATCCCAGTAAATATCGCTGCGTGCAGAATCTCGGCGGGATCGGTAACATAACCTACTTACCTCCTCGCCTCTTCCAGCGAGAGATAGAAGTGATGGGCTGGGATACCGGCCCTGCCAACGTTTTAATCGATCTGGCCGTCGAAGGATTTACAGAGGGACGAGAAACCTACGATCGCGACGGCAGTTGGGCCGCCCGAGGCACCCCCCATCACGAACTGGTCGAACGCTGGCTGCAACAGGATTTTTTCCACCTTCCGCCCCCCAAATCCACCGGACGGGAACTCTTTGGGCCAGAATATCTAAGGCGCTGTTTCGCCGATGCGGAAGAAGAATTGAGCCAAGCCGACTGGCTGGCAACTCTCACCGAACTTACCGCCGCTTCCATTGCCCGCAGTTACCGCGATTTTCTTCCCCACTTCCCCGCCGAAGTGCTGTTAGGCGGTGGAGGCAGTCGCAACGCCTATCTCAAGCAGCGTTTGAACCAACATCTGTCCCCCGCTACCGTTCTCACGGTCGATGAAGCCGGGGTGAGCTCCGACTTTAAAGAAGCGATCGCCTTCGCCGCGATCGCCTACTGGCGCATCAACGACTGGCCCGGGAATTTACCCCAAGTCACCGGAGCCAGCCAATCCTTGCCCTTGGGAGACGTTCATCCTGTCTTCTAAGGGGGTTATACTGGGAAGAAGAATATCTACAGGATGGTATTGTGGCTCATACCTTTTTATTAGAGGAGGGACGTTGGATTCTGCAAGGGAACTGGTTGGAGCGAAATGACTTGCCCGTTGCCGTCAAAGGCAGAACCATCGTCGCTTGGGGACAGCAAAATTGGTTTACATGGGTGACCAAACTGGAATTTCCCCAAAGCGATCGCGCAGCCATTTCCTTCCAATATCGGGGGCGTCTGGAACCGGGAGAGCGTCAGTATAATTTCGTTCTTCAGCACAGTTTATTAGGTCGGGTCGAAGGAGAAGGCTGGATCTCCCTCGAATCTATCGTTCAGCGCTATATGGTCATTAGCGATGACGAACGTCAGCGACAGAGTGGCTTTGAAACCCTCTACCGACTGAATGATAATACCTATCATCTCTCTAGCGGTATTCTCACCGGTCAGTCTTTGACCTCAATTATGTAAGCGACTTTAGAACGCATTCCAACATCGTGAATTTTTATTGGTGATTGGTGATTGGTTATTCGTTAGCGCATCGTTAACATTGGCACTAACCGATCTCCGCCCCGACAGGATTGGAGTCCGATTATGACAAAAGATCCCTATATTGACCCCTATACCGATCGCGTATTGGCCAATCGCTATCATCTCGTCGAACTCGCTGGCAAAGGGGCGATGGGAAGGGTGTATCGTGCTGAAGATACCCTGCTCGGGGGCGTCACGGTAGCGGTAAAGTTTCTCGCCCAAACCCTGCTCAATAAAAGAATGCGCGATCGCTTCGAGCGAGAAGCGACAATCTGCGCTCTGTTGGCCGAAAAAACCATTCACATCGTCCGGGTGCGAGATTATGGGGTCGATACCCAAGAAGTCCCCTACTACGTGATGGAATTTCTCGAAGGCGAAAGTCTCAGCGATCTGATTCGCCGACGAGAAATTTCCCTGTCTCGCTTCCTCAAAGTGATCCGTCAAACTTGTGTCGGCCTGCAATGCGCCCACGAGGGCATTATTTTTAAAGGCGAAAAGAATAAAATTATCCATCGCGATATCAAGCCCAGCAATATTCTTTTGGTGCAAGATTCTACATTAGGAGAATTGGTGAAAATTCTCGATTTTGGCATTGCCAAGTTGATCGAAGAAAATCGCGAACAAACTCACTCGTTTATGGGAACCCTCGCCTATTGTTCCCCCGAGCAAATGGAAGGCAAAGAATTGGACAATCGCTCCGATATTTACAGTTTGGGGGTGATGATGTACGAAATGCTGGCCAATGAAATGCCCCTTTTGCCGGAAAATAACTCTTTTGGCGGTTGGTACAAGGCACACCACGATTTTAAACCCCTCCCTATCAAATCCGAACTCAATATTCCTCCCGAACTCGAACACCTGATTATGAAATGTCTGGCGAAAAAGCCCGACGATCGCCCGAGGGATATGGGGGAAATTCTCACAATTATCAAACCCCTCGCCGATCGCTACGATCGCGATCGCGATCGCGCACCCATTCAAATTGAGAAGGAGACTCGACCCGACAAACCCACCCCGACGGAATCTTCGATCGAAGACTTGTGCCTGCAAATGACCTGGCCCAAGAAAATGCCTCGGCAAAAAATTGTTTTTCCTCGTTTGATTCGCACGCCCAAGGGGGTTCTTTCTACCCTTTGGATCGCGATCGAACAACAGGATATTTTTAATCGTCGTTTGAGTACCCGCTACAATCAATTTCTGTTTTCCACCCTTCCCCATCCCATGTTGTTATGGATTACAGTCCTTTACAATCCCCAGCACGGTCCGCGTTGGCTGCCTTGCTATCTCGATCTCAAGACAACGATGGGGCAAAATACGACGCGCTTGTTGGGAACATCCGGCAGTTATCGCATGCTCTTTTTTGCTTTGGAAAATTTCTCCAAGTGCCAGCACGTCATGCACACCACCAT
>JBFRWJ010000315.1:0-2785 GCA_051439525.1 Spirulina sp.
CACTATAATACTGCACGCATCTTTCCCGGGCGGCCCGTCCCAAGGCGATCGCTGCGTCGTAATTGTGGAAAATTGCCTCGATTTGTGCGGTAATTTGTTGGGGAGAACTCGAATCCACCAGAAATCCCGTTCCTCCCAAGATATCGGGAATATCGCCGATGCGCGTGGAAATAATCGGTTTGGCCATGGCCATCCCGTCAGTCAGTTTGAGGGGAAATTGCGCCCGGGCGACGGGGGTATTCCGTTGGGGGACGACGAGAATATGAGCGGCCGAGACGATTTCGGGCATGGTTTCCACGGGTTTGGGGGGTAAGCTGAGAATCCAGCGTCCCCATTTGTCTTGGAGTTGGCGATCGTAGTCATCATAAGGACTGCCCCCCACGATAACCAAGCGCAAATCTTCCCAGTTGAGGCGATCGAGGGCGATGAGTACGTCTTCTACGCCCTTATACGGTCGGGGCGCTCCCGGAAACATTAAAATGCGATAGTCTTGTAAATTGTAGCGTTTGCGGCTGGTTTCCGGGTCGTATCGTTGCGGATCGAAAAGGTCGGTATCTTTTCCGTTCGGAAGGTAAATGCCGCCGAAGCGGTGCTGGAGAAATTGGGTGTGAATGGTGACGAGATCGGCACGAGAAACGAGTTTTTCCATCCATTTCAAGTAAAAAGGATGGTCGGGAAAGCGCAATGCGCCATCAGATTTGAGCAGATCTCGAGCGAATTGTCGCGCACTTTCTGGATAGCGCAAGCGATCGCCGCCATGCCACCCCAATTCCCAATCATCAATATCTAAAATAATCGGTTTTCCCGTTTGCCATTTTTTCCCCAGGGCAATTCCCAAAGAGGTTGCTTTCGGTCGCAGGGGATAGAGAATGTCTCCTGTAATTTCCTGCATCAATTGACGTGCTGCTTGAAAAAATTGGGGATAGTCCTTTCCTCGAATCGTTTTCATGGCAAAAGGAACCGATTGGAAATCCGGGGGGTCGTCTCCAAAGACAAAACCGAGAATTTCCACCTCATGTCCTAATTTTTCGAGCGATCGCGCCAGCAGAAAAGTTCGCACGGCTCCCCCCCATCGTCCCGCACCGCTTTTGGAAAGATCGCTAACCAGAATGGAAAATTTTAAAGGTTTTTGAGAAGGAGTAATCATTAGACCATGTTTTTACATTGTGTTGGGCAGGGAAGGCAATTAAAAATCTACATCAGAATCCGCTCTATATTTCCCAGCAAACACTTGTTGCAACCAAAGTTCTAAGGTAACGGTAAGACTGATTTTATCGGATAAATTTTTCCCATTCAGATGGTCGCTCCAAGTTTTTTGAATATTCTCGATCTGCTCGGGAGATAAATATTCCCGATAATAGGCATGGGGATTATTTAATATCTTATCGTATAGCGATCGCGATGGAGGTTGACGCAGCCAATTCTCGTAGTCAGAAAACTCTTTATTTGGGGATGATTGCGTTTGAGATACTTGAGGTGGTAATTTAATTCCTATCGAGTTTAGCGTTCGTTTTATTTTGTTTTGTATGCGATTATTCAGAGACTGAATTCTGTCTCTCAGGGGAAAGGAGGTAATCGTTTTTCCCGTACTTTGCCAAGGAATTTTTGTGTAAAATTTGGGAAATTGTTTTAATAACATTTTGTGATAAAAACTATAATCTTTTATTTGAGACCGATAAAGAATGTACATAAATTCTTGTAGTTTATTATCGAGGAAAGGAAGTCTTGATTCGATACCTTCAACGGTACTGACATGAGTATCTTTGAGACCAAAACAACGGACTCGGTTGTCAACTGACATAATGTAGGAAGAGGAATCGATATTGGTATAATAATCCCTAAATCTTGCCAGTACTGACTGTTGATGTTCGGGAGACAAGGCAAAACGTTCCAATCCCAGTCTTTTATTCACAAAATACACTAATTTTTCTGGTTCAAAGAAAAGACCGCCACTGATAGCATCTCCCCAAAGTCCGTGAAGGTTAATGTCGAAAAGCTTGTCACGTTTAATTTGCTGGACGGAAGCAAGGAGGTGCATGTGTTGCAAACTCGAGGAGGCATCAACTTCCCAAACCATGGGAAAACGAGATAAAAACCAGTTTTGAGCATTCATATCCACGGGATGGGACTCGGCTCCGGCAATCTTGGCCACTCGAGCGGCAATGCGGATATCGTCGCATCCTTGTTTGCCATAAGTTACAGTATGGTAGGGTTGTCGATCGCTCGGTAAAGTCGCGAGAATGGCACGAGAGTCCAAGCCCCCACTCAACGTTAAACCCACTCTTTCCCCCGGACGCGCCCGAGTCCGAACGGCTTCAATAAATAATCGACCGAATTCTTCAATAATTTCACCTTCGTCGGGAAGCCGATCGAGGGGTTGCAAATTATTCCACCACCAATAGCGCTTTCGAGCCAGAGAAGAATCCGAGAAATCCCAAGTCAAAACCGTAGCGGCGGGAACGAGTTCGACACCTGCAAACCAAGTTCCCTCGCCAATGAAATAACGCAAGCCTAAAAAATCTTCCATCGTCTGGGTGTCGATCTGGGGTTGATAGTCGGGTAGAGCTAGAAACGCTTTCAGTTCTCCACTCCAAACGAGGGCATTTTTGTAAACCGTCCAATAGAGACGGCGCATTCCGTAGCGATCGCTAATTAAGTGGAGTTTTTCTTCCCGGGTATCGTAGAAACAAGCGGCAAAAAATCCGTCGATTTGTTTGAGAAAAGAAAAATTGTGGTTTTGCTGGTAAAGAGAGACGAATAATTCCGGATCGCTTTGGAGAGGAAG
>JBFRWJ010000316.1:0-2508 GCA_051439525.1 Spirulina sp.
GAACAATGGAAAACGAGTTTTCAAGGATTAACGCCGCGAGATGTTGCCATGAATGTCGCACTCCCGGAAGTGGATGGAAGAATTATCACTCGAGCTATTTCTTTTAAGTCGGTGCAGACGTGGAATGAAGACTTAGAAACCGATGTCGTAGTTTATCAACCCCGACGCGATCGCATTGATTTTGTTGCCGATTTGGCCAAGAATTGGGTTAATTTAAAACAAACACCAGTACAAGAGAGAAAAATCGCCTTAATTTTAGCGAATTATCCGAACAAAGATGGTAGAATCGCCAACGGAGTTGGCTTAGATACGCCGCAAAGCTGCATTGAAATTCTCAAAGCCTTACAACAAGAGGGATACTATTTAGAAAATATTCCCGAGACCGGAGACGAACTCATTTCTCGTCTAACTGCTCGCGTTACCAACGATTTAGAAGCCAACGAATTACGAGCGATCGCGCAATCATTATCCCGCGAAAAATATCAACAATATTTTACCACTTTACCGAACAATATTCAACAAGCAATTCTCAAACGATGGGAAAAACTAAGCTCGTTTTCTACTCCCGACTCATCCTTCCCCATTCCCGGTATTCAATTGGGTAATATTTTTGTAGGGATTCAACCTTCAAGGGGATACGATCGCGATCCGAGTTTAAATTATCATGCGCCAGATTTAGAACCCACTCCCGATTATTTAGCCTTTTATTATTGGTTGAGAGAGGAGTTTCAGGCACAAGCGATCGCTCATATTGGCAAACATGGTAATTTAGAATGGTTGCCGGGGAAAAGTATTGCTTTATCCACAGAATGCTATCCCGAAATTGCTCTCGTTACTTTACCTCATTTTTATCCGTTTATTGTCAACGATCCGGGGGAAGGTTCTCAAGCAAAACGACGGGGACATGCCATTATTTTAGACCATTTAACGCCTCCTTTAACCCGTGCCGAACTTTATGGGTCGTTGCAACAATTGGAATCCTTAATTGATGAATATTACGAGGCACAAACATTAAATCCAAGTCGTTTGCCATTACTGAGTGAGAAAATAACGCAACTCGTTACCCGGGAAAACTTAGATCGAGATTTAGGAATTGAAACGATAGAAGCAGATGCGATCGCCGAATTTCTTACCCTCGCCGATGGCTATTTATGCGAACTCAAAGAAGCGCAGATTCGCGATGGCTTGCATATTTTTGGTCAATGTCCTCAAGGCAGACAATTAAGAGATTTAATCGTTGCGATCGCTCGCTCTCCTAGTCCCGATCGCATGGGATTAACTCGGGCAATTGCTGAAGATTTAAACTTAGATTTCGATCCTTTAACTGCCGACCTCGCTCAAGTCTTTAACAGGCAAAAAATTGGTGATATTGTCGCAGAACTGGAAGAAAAAGCAAATTATCTTATTGAAAATTTACTTGTCCGGAAACTCGATACTTTGGAGTTTGACAAATGCACTCAAAAAGAGTTAAAATGGGTTGAGAAAATTCTCCTGCCCAATTTATACAAAACCAACCAAGAAATTGACTATTTTTTAAAGGGATTGAACGGACAATATATTCCCAGTGGCGCATCCGGCGCACCCACCCGAGGGCGACCAGAAGTATTGCCAACCGGACGAAATTTTTACTCTGTCGATATTCGTGCCATTCCCACAGAAACGGCTTGGGATGTAGGAAGAAAAGCCGCCGAAATGGTGATCGAAAGATATACTCAAGAAAACGGAGAATATCCGCAAACTTTAGCCCTATCCGTGTGGGGAACATCTACCATGAGAACGGGAGGAGACGATATTGCCGAAGTGTTAGCATTGCTAGGCGTTAAACCTATTTGGGATGGATTATCGCGGCGAGTGGTTGATTTTGAAATCCTTCCCTTGTCTGTTTTAGGGAGACCTCGCATTGATGTAACGTTACGTATTTCTGGATTTTTTCGGGATGGATTTCCTAATTTAATTAGCTTGGTTTATGACGCGATCGCAGCCGTTTCTCAACTCGACGAACCTCCGGAACAAAATCCCCTCTCCGCGAAAGTAAAGGAAGAAACTGCCTTTTGGGAGCATCAGGGTTTAATTGAAGAAAAAGCGCGATCGCGCGCCTTAGAGCGCATTTTTGGCTCAAAACCGGGAGCTTATGGAGCGGGGTTGCAGGGGTTAATTGAAAGCCATAATTGGCGGAATGAAGAAGACTTAGCACGCGCCTATTTAAACTGGAGCAGTTACGCCTATTCTCCCTCAGAAAATGGTAATATTCAAGGAATTTCCTCCCCGGAATCTTTTGCACGCTGCTTGCAAAATCTCCAAATCGTCCTGCACAATCAAGATAACCGAGAACATGACTTATTAGACTCCGATGATTACTATCAATTTCAAGGCGGACTAACGGCAGCCGTTCGCAGTCTCAAGGGAGAAAATCCGATTACTTATTTTGGCGATAATTCTCTTCCTGCTAACCCGAGAGTGCGACAATTAAAAGAAGAAATCGCGCGAGTTTATCGATCTCGCGTCGTC
>JBFRWJ010000317.1:0-10126 GCA_051439525.1 Spirulina sp.
ATATATTGCTGCAACCCTCTCAAACCCATCGCATTTGTCACCCATGCCCCAAACATATCATTACTGCGAAAAGTCGCCGTTAAAGATAATTCTCCCTCGACAATACGAACCCAAATATGATTCAAACAAGGGGGGCTATTATTCCCATCATAATCTTTAACATCCCATAAAGACATCACTGTTCTCGCCGAATCAATATCGGTGCTTAATTTAGTGATTAATTGTTCGATCTGATCCCGTCCAAACCACGATCGCAAGCGTTGACCGTAAGTATACTTTATCCCTTCTCTGGGGGAAGCATCATCCCGCATTTGGGCAATATATTCTTTTAAAAAAGAGCGATCGCAGGGCAAATAATTAGGTTCTGGAAAATAAAACTCTGGCGGTTCATTCGTAACCACTGCCATTAAATCGATGAGTTCCTGCCATTGTCCATCATAACCCGTCGGGCGAATCGTTCCCGTTGTTTTGATGCGATGAATAATTTTGACCCAGGTTTCGGCGATAGTTTTTCCTTTGATTAAATGTCCGTAGCGATCGCCCGGAAATACTGTCGGAATAGTTTGGGATAAGGGAAACTCTAAAGGTTCTCCCCATCCTCCATCTTTCCCCCCCTTACAAAGGGGGGTTAGGGGGGATTGCGCGTAGGATTTAACAAGAGCGATCGCTTCATCAATCGATCCAGCTTCTCGCACTTCAAGATTATGACGTAATGTTTCTAAAATAGGAGCGGGAATCTCGCGATCGATATAGCCTGTAATTTCTGATTCGATCTGCCAAATTTCTCGTCCCGTATCGCTTTTTCCTTCTTTAAACCCGTAACGAAAGAAATCTAATAAACATTGACATCCTCCCGCATTGCGATCCTCTTTCGTGGCATTGAGAACCACCAAAAAGCGAACGTGAGGGTTTAAAAGTAAATTTCGCAATAATAAACTAATTCCCCGCGTGGGACTGTACAATTGACCGATCGCGGCATAGTCAACCGGATCTAAACGTTTTGCCAATATCCCTTTTACCGTCCATCCCGTGACAATAACCGTTTGACCCATTCCGCATAAAAGCTGATTGGGTTTGTACAAAGGCTGATATTGAAATTGGGTGGGATGAGCGATCGCAGTCATACTTCAAAACAATGTTCGTTAAGCCTCTCATTATGCCACGAATGCCAATAAAAATTCAAGATATCTTAATTTGCTTAATCTCTCGGTAAACGTATAATACCTATTTGCAATTAGGAAACTATGACTAGATCTAGATTGGAGTCTTGCGATCTGTGGTCGCTGTTTCGAGAATTGGTATAAAATGTCCGCTCTAGGAACTTCGAGGGTTTAAGAAAGTATAGAGAAGAACACTCACCCCCAAAAATAAACACCCATAAAAAGGGGGGCAAACCCAAAGAGTTTGCCCCGGACAGGGATGAAGGATAGATTTATAATAGGTCGATTTTCTCAAAACTCGATTTTTTTAATCTTAATTTAAGAAACCTTCGCTCCGAAATTCATTTCCGAGATCTGGAAAACCGATTTTTCTAGAGAATTCCTTCTTTTTTTGCCATTGAGATCGCCAGATCGATGACGCGGCAAGAATATCCCCATTCATTGTCGTACCAAGAGACAACTTTAAAGAAATTCGGATTTAACTCAATGCCGGCACCCGCATCAAAAATACTGGAACGGGGATCGCTCCGAAAATCCATGGAAACAACAGACTCATCGGTGTAGCCGAGAACATCTTTTAAACCATTCTCGGAAGCGTCTTTCATCGCCTTGCAAATGTCTGCGTAACTGGTCGCTTTTTCCGTTTTAACCGTTAGATCCACTACAGAAACATCGGGAGTAGGAACCCGAAAAGCCATTCCGGTTAATTTCCCTTTTAAAGCCGGTAAAACCAGCGTAACTGCTTTGGCGGCTCCGGTGGAAGCGGGGATAATATTTTGTGCTGCACCCCGTCCCCCTCGCCAATCTTTTTTACTGGGCCCGTCAACAGTGGGTTGCGTGGCAGTCATGGCGTGTACGGTGGTCATTAAGCCTTCCGCCAAGCCAAAATTATCGTGAATGACTTTGACAACAGGAGCCAAACAATTGGTCGTGCAGCTTGCATTGGAGACAATGGTATCGGTAGCGGGATCGAAGTCTTCGTGGTTGACTCCCACAACCATGGTTTTGATTTTATCGGGATCTTTGGTGGGTGCGGAAAGGACAACCCGCTTGGCACCGGCTTGCACGTGCTTGCTGGCACCATCGTATTTGGTAAAGAGTCCCGTTGCTTCCACCACATAATCAACCCCGCGATCGCCCCAAGGGAGTTCGGCGGGATCGCGAAGGGAAGTACAGGGGATAAAATGACCGTCGATGGTAATCCCTTCTGAGTTTCCTTCTACCGTCCCCGGAAAACCGCCGTGAGTTGAATCGTATTTGAACATATAGGCAAGTTGTTCCGGGGGAAACAGGTCGTTAATGCCCACAAATTCTATATTGGGGTTTTTTACTCCCGATCGCACGACCAAGCGACCGATCCGACCAAAACCGTTGATGGCAACTTTCAATTTAGCCATTGACCAATCTCCTTCCACAGACTGAGTTGTTGAGGTTTATTTTTTCCGCGATAGGGCAGATGGATACCCACGTCAAACTTAGCGACAAACGATCGCGGTGTGGGGGAATTTTCTATTGTTTTAATTTACGGGTTCTGAAGATTTTCTGGTTTTCCCGATTTTTAGTGATATTTATCTAAAAAGCTCGCCTTCTGTACTGCACTCTTCTAAAGTCTTGGTATTATTGCTTAAGCAAAATCTACAGTGAGGAAAAAATGATGCTTCGGATTTTGGACGCTAGACTCGAACATTAAAACTGTCAAGGATCTCGTACATAAAAATATTAGATTGAGATCTATTGCAATTCATTATTTTTATTACATAACAGAAATATCAGTTACATCAACGAGGGTAGTTTTATGAGAGACCGTCGCCAAGAGTCTTATTCCATTCGCGTCGAGGCAGCAGAGTTAGCTAAAAGCCGCAAACACCCCACCCATCAAGCAAATGGGGACGAACAACGCTATGCGGGTGACTTGTATTTTATGTCCTTCTCTAAAGGGTTGCCTCATAATCCTTACACGGGGTTGTTGCAGGATGAAAAAGACTTTGTGGAATTTCGCCGGGCGATCGATGATGGTTTTATCGATCCATTTACCGATCGCGTTCGTCACGGTGCCAAGTACAAAGTGGATAATAACGGCACGATTGTAGAGGAGACGGAGCAAAAAACCCTGAATGAGTTCAGGCAGTGGGAAGCCCCAACAGCAGGAGTTGTCTACGACTTAGAAGGACCCGACGCACAAGCCGTCACCATGCCTCCCGCACCTCCTCTGTTAGATCTCGCGGGCAATACTAACCCAGAACTGGTTTTTGAGATGGCAGAAGTCTATGAATTGGCCATTCTGCGAGATGTGGATTTGAATTATTTTGAAGAGTCCCCGATTCTCGCCCAATCGGACTCTAACATCCAAAACATCCTCAATGCGATCGCGCGTCTCAATCAACTCGATTATATCAAAAACCAAACCGGACGACCCCGAAAAGTCAACATAAAGGGCAATCTCGATCGCCAAACTATCTTTCGCGGCTCTTCTCCGGGGGCAGAAGTCGGACCCTATTTGTCTCAATTTTTGCTGATCGGCAACACGGATCTCAATGGCAATGGTAGCGTGAAGAATGGGAAAATTACCTATGGCGTTTTGGAAATCGACCAAAAAGTTCCCATTGCCAAACCCGAAACCGACTACATGACCCAGATGGGTGACTACGTTCGGGTTCAACGAGGCATCAAACAACCCCGAGAAGTTTATATTCCGGGGAAAGATGGGCGTTCGGCACGTCGCTTTATCTCTACTCCTCGGGATCTCGCCACTTATGTCCACTACGATGCCCTTTATGAGGCTTATCTCAACGCTTGTATTATCTTACTGGGAATGGGAACGCCTTTCGATCCCGGTTTCGATCATCTTTCGGGGGGGGGTGTCGCCGCAGGGAATCCCAAAACTCGTCGTCATGCGGGTGCTTTTGCCCTTTATGGCGGTCCCCACATTTTAACTTTAGTGACTGAAGTGGCAACTCGCGCTCTCAAAGCCGTTCGCTTTCAGAAGTTTAACAACCATATGCGCTTGCGACCGGAAGCCCTAGCCGCGCGCATCGAACTGGTTCGCTTGTCTCGAAATCGCCAGATTCCCGAAGCACCCAAAGCCTGCGTGCCTCCTGCTTTGTTGAACGCCATGGGACAATTTTCTGAAAAAATGGGGCCTACCCTCAAAGCGATCGCGGAACTCAGTCGGGGAACGTTTCTCTTACCCATGGCCTTTCCCGAAGGTTCTCCCATGCACCCGGCCTACGGTGCGGGACATGCAACCGTTGCGGGGGCTTGCGTTACCATTCTCAAGGCGTTTTTCGATACCAGTGCGGTGCTGGTGGAAACGGCAAACAAGGAAGTTCAGTTTAAACGCATGGCTAAAGGAGATAAGCCCATTGCTTTCCGGGCACCGAAGTTGAAAGGTGGGATTATCCCCGAATCAGAAGATTTAGAGGAAGATCGCAAGCTCTCGACTCCTCTAACCTTGGAAGGGGAACTGAATAAGCTGGCTGCCAATATTTCTATCGGTCGCAATATGGCTGGGGTTCACTATTTCACCGATTACTACGATAGCATTCGCATGGGGGAACAAATTGCCCTCGGTATTCTCGAAGAGCAGGCATTAACTTATTCTACCGATCCCTTTGTTCTCTCGGTGCCGACTTTTGATGGCGATGTCGTCCGCATTGGTCGCCGATAAAGACGCACCAATTTGTCTGTTGTATTAGTGGGATAAAGTTCTTGCGATCGCCCTTGTTTTCTCCTTCCGGAAAGCGGGGCGATCGCTGTCTTCATCCACTATTCCACAAAGGCGATCGCTTTTGTTTTCTATTTAAGATAAGAAACACGACTTGGAAGGTTTGGAAAAATTAAGCGGGAGCATCTCAAAACTCAAGTTATTCCCTCAAGAAAAAGAGCGATCTTCTTAGACTTGTAGATCGCTCTCTAATGACTGTTCGAGAATTTGCAACTGTTCTCTTGAGACTCTTAATCCGTCAATATTGAGAGTCCGACAAAATTCCGCGAACATTTTATTAAGATTCCCATTTTAAATATTCCATTATTACCATAACACACAATGGGATTGAGAAATCATTTGTTAATAAAAATTAAGTTAACTCAAATTTACATTTCTCTCGATTTTGGCTCAATGAAAAACTCAAAACGATTACCGGCTCGATATCCTAGCCCAACCCAATAACTGTTAAGCCGATTTACTCGCTCTGCCAACAAGATTTCTGAAACTCTTATTGTCAAAGCCTTTAGTCTTTATGTAAAAATTTATTTTTCTTTGACTGGCTTCAACTCAGATCGGTGTTTTTGAATAATCATTGGCACTTGGTTCGGTTGAACCCAAGTGTAACAAACTTTTTCAGGAAGCAGCAGCACCGTAGGGCCATTACCACATTGACCGAGACAACCACTCTTAACGATCGAAACGTCAGTTGTCACTCCAGAAAAGAAAGCACCGAGAACACTTTTAGAACCTTGTCGGCGACAGACTGTGTTCTGACAAACTAAAACTTGCTTTTGAGTCATTGAAGAGTTGAATTGTATTGAATAGTGAGTGTAAATTGATTTCCGATTGGGATTCGCGATCGCGACAAGTCTGAAAGAACGGACAGCAATGGAAGGGGATTTCGATTAAACGAGTTATCGATCGCCTTGACGGGAAAACTCCGAGAATCTCTGGAGTCCATTCGACGAACGATAAACAGTAAATCGATTTCCCCAAAACCACACGCGATCAAAACGCAGACATAACAAGAGCTTTGTCTATTATTCTGTTACATCTCTCTAAGAGGATACCACAAAAAGGGTTATGTCCAAGCCCTGCAAGAATTTTACTATTCTTATCCGTGTTGTTGGTCAATTCAGAGTTAGAGTCAGGACATAGAGGGATGTTACGGGAAAAATCGACAAAAGTCTTGCAGGGTCTAGACAAAAACACTCTTATGGTCTATTCTCAGAGAGATGTAACAAAGATCGGCATTAACTTAACAAGCGATCGCAAGAGGAAACATAGGATATGAAAGCATCGGACATTATGACGACAGAGGTTGTCACCATTCGCGGTTCTGCTACTGTTGCGGAAGCGGTTACAACGATGAAAGAGAAAAGATTGCGAGCGCTTATCGTTGCCACTCGCACGGATGAAGATGCCTATGGGATGGTAACGGAAACCGATATCGCCTATAAAGTCGCGGCTTATGGCAAAGACCCCAAAAACGTCCGGGTTTATGAGATTATGACCAAGCCTTGCATCTCCGTCAATCCCAATCTGGGCGTAGAATATATCGCTCGCTTATTCGCCAATACACAAATTCGTCGCGCTCCCGTGATCCAAGAGAAATTACTCGGTATCGTTTCCATTACAGATATCATTACCAAAAGTAATTTTGTCGTCGAACGAACTCTAGATTCCCCATAAAGGCGATCGAGAACTTGTTTGATGGAGATTTGCTTCCATTATCGAACAGATAATCCAAACTGTTTCACCCAATCGAGGATAGATTTAAGCGCATTACTCGTATGCTATGTCGTATTCTGGATGTACCCATTGCTGCTGTATCTTTTGGACTTTGATTTTGATGTTATCCTAAAATCCTTGCTGGATAAGGGTTTTAGGATTTTGATCCGTTTGCCCTACGCCCGACTCGCCTGTCCTGTCAGAGCGATCGTCTGCAATTCTGTAGAAAAAAGCAGATGGGAGATACCATCTACTTTTCGGGTCATGTTAGACGAAAAACAGTGAAGAAATCGTCTTTTTAGATATTATATTGTATTTGAGATCAAAGAACATTAGGATACTTTTCTAGATAAAGTTCAAAGCTCGTTTTTGGTTTTTCAAAAAAATGGGTTTTGTTGAGGATATCGCTAACAGCAATAATACCTAATAACGATCTTTGAATGACCAAAGCTAATCGAATTCGACTCTTGGAAAATAAAGGCGCTATAGATTCTACTTCTGAATTGGGATTGACAATAATCTGAGGAGTAGACATAATCTCGCAAACGAGTATTTGATTCGGATTTTGACCGCAGGCAATCACTCGATCGACAATATTTGTTTCGGTCACGATACTATAGGTTTGCTCCTCCTCATAACTCTCGATAATAAGAGCGTGAAGCTGATGCTCTCTCATTAATTTTATAGCTTCAGCAACCGTAGCCGACCCCCGAATCTTAATCACTCCACGGCGCTGTAAAGTCGACAACAACCAGCGACTTGTTGGTGAGGAGACGATTGAAATCACGTTCTTGGAGAGTTTTCATTATTCATCATGAACTCGCGACAGTCGGGAAAATACATATTGAGGAATCTTAAATGTAAAGGAGCAAACCGATCGCTTCTTGTAGAGCGAAAAAAACCTCTTCAACAGGACGATCTCCCCGAAGGGTTTCCAAACAGCGCCGACGTTTGTAAAAGTCAATCAAAGGTTGGGTTTGTTTTTGATAAACGTCCAGTCTTCGTCGGATAGTTTCTGGGTTATCATCTTGGCGACCTCGCTCTAACATCCGCTCAATTAGAATCGAACGAGGTGCATCAAAATTAATCACGCGCCCATAAGGTTGCTGTAAAATTTGTAAGAGGCGATCGAGAGCATGAGCTTGAGATAAATTGCGAGGAAAACCATCCAAAATCCAGCCCTCGCAACTGTCTTGGCGACTCAAACGCTTCCGCATTAGGGCAATAATTAACTCATCGGGAACGAGAGCACCTGCATTGACATACGCTTGTGCTTCTAAACCCAGAGGACTTTCCTCGGCGATCGCGCTCCGCAAAATTTCCCCAGTCGAAATATGCGGAATTTGTAATCGTTTGGCTAAAATTTCTGCTTGAGTTCCTTTGCCCACACCGGGCGCACCGAGAAAAATAAATCGCATGGTCTTGATCTTGCTGATAAACTCAAAAAACCGAGTCGGATTTTCCGAAACCTATATCGAACTATAACGCAGAAATATCAAATAATCTGGACATCTCTTTGTTACATCTCTCTAAGAATATCCCATAAGAGGGTTCATGTCTAGTCCCTGCAAGATTTTTATGGTTTTTATCCGTAACATCCCTCGATGTCCTTATTTCTCCTTTTTTCAAGTATTCTGGTCAAGAGAATACTCGGTTGTACCCCATTGAGGTTTCACGGCGACTCCACCGGAATTCCCACCGAACCTCGGTAAAATCTGTCCTTGTCGCGATCGCGCCGTCGAGATCGACTTCTTGAAGTTGCGCCCCTCGGAAGTTAGCCCCGGTTAAATTAGCATCTCTGAAACTGGCCCCCCCGCATCTTGCCCCCCGAAAATCAACGTCTTCGAGATTGGCTCTCGATAAATTGACATTTTTGAGGAAGGCTTGGCTGAAGTTCGTGCCGTTAAAGGAAGCACCGTAAAATTCAGCATCGGTCAGTCGAGCCTCGCTAAAATCGGCCCAGTTGAGATGGGTTTGGCTAAGGTTGGCTTGGCGCAAATTAATTTTGCGCGCTCGTGCAGCCACGAGATTGCAGCCCCATAAATTCCCCCGTCGCAAATTGGCATAGGATAAGTTGGCTCCAGATGCCCGGGCTTGGGTAAAGTCGGCATCGATCGCCAAAACTCCCTCGAGATCGGCTTTAGCTAAATCCGCACCTCCGAACATCGCACCGTTTGCTTTGGCATATTTCAGATTGGCCCAATTGAACCTCGCCCCCGAGAAGTCGGAATGGGTTAGAAAAGCTCGGCTTAAATTGACTCCCGTGAGATTGGCATGGGCAAAATTACAGCCAATGAAAATCCCCCTTCCCAAATCCAAACCCGACAAATCGCAGCCTTGAAAATCGCGATCGCCGGCTTCGTATCTTCTCAATAATTGGGAAATTCTCATCGGCTGGGTGAGAATAATCTTTTAATAGTTTAACAATCGCTTATTACTATGACACACAGCACGATTAAGAAGCCACTTGTAAATAAAAATTAAGTAAACGGGGATTTACATTTCCCTTGATTTGGGGTCGATGGAAACTCGAAATGATTAGAGGACAAGCATTTGAGCCAAACTCAACAATCGTTAGGAATATTTACTCAATCTTCCCCAAATCTTTCTGAAACTCTTATTTGAAAAGGCTTTTACAGTTTGTGTAAAAATTTATTGCTTTTGGGTCATTGAATAGTTGAAATGTCGGGAATTTCGAGAGTAAATTGACTTCCAATTGTGGTTAGGCATGGGAGTAGCCCGGACTCCAAACAAAAGCACCCCCTAATTAGGGGGTGCTTTTGTTGCCGAGCGCCGTAGGCAACTTTTGAGTTAGTCGCTACAGCTTAGCCGTTGATAACGGGAGCTTGGAGGGCGACAGGAGCCAACTCGCCAGCAGCCAAGTCTAAGGGGAAGTTGTGAGCGTTGCGCTCGTGCATGACTTCAAACCCTAAGTTAGCGCGGTTTAAGATATCTGCCCAAGTGTTGATGACGCGACCTTGAGAATCCAGAACCGATTGGTTGAAGTTGAATCCATTCAAGTTGAACGCCATCGTGCTTACACCCAAAGAGGTGAACCAGATGCCGATGACCGGCCATGCACCCAAGAAGAAGTGCAAAGCGCGGGAGTTGTTGAAGCTGGCATATTGGAAGATTAAGCGACCGAAGTAGCCGTGAGCTGCAACAATGTTGTAGGTCTCTTCTTCTTGTCCGAACTTGTAGCCGTAGTTCTGAGATTCGTTCTCGGTGGTTTCGCGAACCAAGGAGGAGGTCACCAAAGAACCGTGCATCGCGGAGAACAGTGCACCGCCGAAGACTCCAGCTACACCCAACATGTGGAAGGGGTGCATCAGGATGTTTTGCTCGGCTTGGAAGACGAACATGAAGTTGAAGGTTCAAGAAATTCCGAGGGGCATACCATCAGAGAAAGAACCTTGTCCCATGGGGTAGACCAAGAAGACTGCACAAGCAGCGGACAAAGGAGCAGCGTAAGCCACGCAGATCCAAGGACGCATGCCGAGGCGGTAGCTCAATTCCCACTGACGACCGA
>JBFRWJ010000318.1:0-34274 GCA_051439525.1 Spirulina sp.
ACCTTGCATATTCTTTTAACAAACATTCGCGATGATATTGTACCCAAAGAAGAATTAGTGCAAGAACTCGAGCGGGTTAACAACGAAATTCGCAGTTTAGAAATGACTCTTCCCCGAGAAGTATTCAATGCCGAGGAAATTTTGCGCTTGCGAGGGAATATCGTCATCGATCTCAAACTTCCCCTGCACGAACTTTTAGATGAAGTTTATCGCACCATAACCGATCGCAACGAATTTCTCTGTTTCCAAACCCTGAAAGTCAAAATTCCCCAGTTCGATCCCATCACTCCCATGGATTTAAGTTTGGATAACAAGCGAAGAATTGGTCAATTTCTCGAGGAGGCATTGTGTAATGTGGGCAAGCACGCAAAAAATGTCACTCGCTTGACAGTTATCGGCAAAAAAGAAGGTAACTTTTATCAACTGACCGTGAAGGACAACGGAAATCCTTGCAATACAAGGAAAGAAGGGAAAGGAACTCGCCAAATGAAGAGAATTGCTGCAAAAATAGGAGGTAGATTTAAGCGAAAATTTCTAGACGATGGCACATATTGTGAGTTAAAATGGCCATTAGAAAGACAAAATTCGGGGTTTGCATCTCTCAGAAGTATTCTTATACCTTTCAGAAGAAAAAATTGATTCAATGCTGATGAAACACACTGACTCCATTGGAAATTACCGACCCATGTTCCAGCCCAAATTAGCTGTTGCCTTTCTTTTTACTATTCTCTGGTTTTGTTTGCCCTCGGCTGCAGCATCATACACTCCCGATGATCCAGAAACTTCACCCTCTCCTCGAGAGGGCAGTTCGGTGGGAGGAGTGCGGGGATGTTTTAGCCCCACACTCGTCCTCTTTGCGTCCCGTTCCTATCTGGATAAAACTGCTTTATCTCGTCCTCAGTTTTCTTGGTTCATTTCCAGTCTCGAGCCAGTTGACATTATATTTCGTCTCCATGACAGCGATGACCGCCTAATCGTCGAAGCAAAAAAGCACGAAGTGCGATCGGGAATTATGACCTTTGCACCCTTTGACTCAAACAAGCCCGGACTGTCTCCAACCCAACAAGATTCTTGGCAAGTTATGACCTTTGCACCCTTTGACTCAAACGAGCTCGAACTGTCTCCAAACCAACAATATTCTTGGCAAGTCACGCTATATTGCGATCGCGATCGCCCCGGGGAAATTACTTGGGAACGGGTCGATTTTAAAGTGGTGGAACGCCCCCCGAGGTTAATCGAGAATTTGGCCAATACCCGCAATCGTTGCGATCGCAGCAACCTGTACGCTCGGGCGGGATTGTGGTATGAAGCAATTGCGGAAGCGCTTCCGCCAGCCCAAAATAATACAGTAGGAATATTGGGTGCGAGCTTGTTGGAAGATATTATCCGACTAGAGGAAAGGCAAACATTACCAGAAGAAGATCCCGAAGCGATGGAAGCAGAGAGCAAACAGATCAAAGAGATTTGGGAAGTAGTTCGTCAAGGTCGCGAAAACCCTGTCTTATCTTGCCAGTAATCTCAATTCGCAATTGAGCCAGATTAGAGCCAATTGCCAATGGTAATAAATTGAGCCCAGTGAAAGGGATGAGTATCTTTGGCGATCTCTTCGATCTGGGCTTCTTGTAACGCGACGGCTACTCCTTCATCAGAGCGCAAATTTTTGTAAAACTGAGCCATTAAATTTTTGGTTTTGTCATCATAAACCGACCAAAGAGAAGCCACCGTCGCGGGAATGCCAGCTCGCAGGGAAATTCCCCCCAACCCGAGGGCAAAGCGATCGTCTCCCGTTGCGGTTTCGCAAGCTGAGAGAACGAGCAAATGAGGTAGTTTTCCCCGCTCATTCAATTGTTGTAACATTTTCTCCAGTCGCAGGAGGGTTAATGTTTGGTTTTCTGAGTTTTCTGGGTCTTCGGAGTCGATTTTCGCCCCCGTGACGAGAAAGGTATCATCGGAAACCGTACCAAATTGGGCGTGAGTGGCTAAGTGCAGGATAGAATAGGAACCGCGATCGAGTTCTTTTCGTAACTGTTCTGGGCTGAATTCCTTATCTAAAAACATTTGCGTATTGGTAAACGTGTTTTTAATGGCACATAATTCAGCCTTGATATGGGTGAGAGCCGGAAAACCGAGACTGCCCACTCGGGAGGGTTTGGTTAACCCAAAAGCCAAAATGCGAAAATTGCGAAAATTTCCCGCTTTGGGTTGGGTCAGGGTGAGTCCGGGGGTTGTCGCGATCGCGTAACGTTGGACTAAAAATTCTCGGCCATCGTGAAGGGCAGCCATGGGAATCTTATTTAAAATCCCATCCTGAATAAAAACAAGAGTCTCGATCGCGCTTTCTTGTAATCGCTCGTCAAAGGGTGCGATGAGGCATTGATAAAGTTTTTGAGCGGGTGGGAGGTAAGGTCGTTTGAGTTTGTCCCATGCCTGGAGTTCTGTGAGAAACTTCTGAATTTCGTCTTTCAGAACCGGGCTCGGACAGTCCACCCATTTGAAGACTGTGGGGCGATCGCGACGTTCGAGGATTATCGCGGTTTTATCTTCAAAAAAGATGGAGCGAAAAATCGCAGTATGTTCTTTGAGCAATTTACGGGTACTGTCTTCCCGACTTTGGGAGGGATTATAGTCTTGACCTAAATATTCGGTTAATTCTACCAGTTGCAAGGCTTCCATCTTCTTGCCAACTAAGGCGAGGATTTTCTGTCGCTTTTCGCCTTCTGCTGGCAAGTTGTCCAAGCGCAAGCGCACGTATCGGTGATAGAGGGGGTCGATGCGATCGCGAAAATTAAATTGCCAGTCTCGGGAGTATTGATAAATGCGCGGGATCAATCTTTCTACGGTTTCGATCGCCAATTCATAGGCTTGTTCGATCGCCAATTCATAGGATTGCCGTTCCTCCACCCTGCGTTCTATCTTCTCATAAATGCGTCCGGCTTGCCATTCCCATAAATACAGGCTTTCCGGGAAGGATTGCGCCATGAGGCGAGCGCGATTGGTATAATATAAGGCTTGGGACAAGTTTTCCTCGCACTCTTCGATCTTCCCCAGTTCTCCGAGGGCAAAGGATTGCAGCCGAGGGTTCTCGAATTGTTGTGTTATCTCGATCGCTTCGACCAAAAGTTGTCGCGATCGCTCGTTCCCCAAGAGACGCGACGGACAGGCATCCACGGGGAGCGCATTCTCGAAAGCGGCCAGATATAAGGCCATTTTCGCCTTTTGACGGGAAGGGACGAGCTGAGCATATAAGGTCTCAATGGTCGCGATCGCTTCTTCTTGAGGCATTACTGATTCTGTAATGCTATTGATAGAATTATGAGCTTCAGATTTATCATCGCTCCGTGCATTAAAAATACAACGCCCTTCTTGAAGCGGGATTTCCGCCGAATCCGGCGAGAGGCGATAGAGGTGTAGTATTTCCAGTAAGGCGACGATCTGGCGAGATGGGTCTTCGCGAGAGGCGGCAATTTTCTCACTTTGGGCGAATTGTTCTAGGGCGCTTTGGCGATCTGTTTGTGCGCACTTGAGAAAGTTCTTTTTGGCCTCTGTTGCACTTCGATTTTCTGCCGATTGCGCCAGTCTTTCGTAATATTGCGATCGATCCGAGTAAGTTTGGCCGGCAATATCGAGCAATTTATTCTCAGAGAAGGCGCAGGAAGGAGTCTGGATGGGGCAAACGGTTTGATAAACTTGTTCTGCTTTTTCGAGTACGCGCACCGCACTCTGGTAATCGCGATCGAGTCGATAGGTTTCGGCCAAGATACCCCAAGCGTCAATCTCTCCCAAACCATCGCCAATCTCCTGCGCGATCGCGATGGCACTGTCCTCCGTACAAGCTAATAATTCTCGCTCTTCCCCATTCCTTTCCCGCTCTCCGCAAAGTAGGGCGATCGCGATAGAAAACCTGCCCCGGCGGTTGTAGTATTGGGCGTGCTTTCGCTTGACTTCGGCATCCTCTATTTCTCGAACTTCTGCGCTTTTAGACGCGATCGCGCTTTTCTCAACTCGGGGAAATATCCTTTGTTCTGCTGCTACGGGAAGAAACTGGAAATATTCTAATCCCAAAGCGATTGTTAAGCCTCCCAAAAAAAGAAGCAGAATAAAACGGGAGAAAATTTTAGATTTTCGCATAAATCCCATGCAAAAAGTGCAAAAAATAGAAAATAGCCAATAAGAAAGGGAAAAACGAGCCAGCTAAATTCGTTATCCTTATCAGTAATTTTTCTAAAATTGTAAAATATTGTACGATATTTTTCTGACATGGGTGCGGAAAATTAAGATAAAAGTCTGAAGTCACTTTTGCTTCTTTTTTTTATTCTAGAGAAAGAAAAACGAAGAGTATCGACAAGATTCTGCCACTCATGGGAGGCTCCTTTAATAATGGCAATGGGTAATTTTTCTTGGTGTTTGAGAGGTTTTGGGCAACGTTTTTTTCTCTCTCTCGCATTTGTATCGTGTTGTCTCGGCACGGGTTTGCACAAATCTGCAAAGGCTCAAATCGCTCCCCATCCTGGCATGGGAATCCAAGTGGAAGAAGATGAGAACATTAAATTCATTCGGGGGGGAATACGTCAAGGAAGCGATCTTTTTCAAGAGTTTTTTGAATTTAACGTGCAATCTGGAGAGAGCGTGTATGTTGGCCCCTCTCCGGGAGTGGAGCGAATTTTTAGTCAAGTGATTGGGGACAATATATCACAGATTAGAGGACGCTTAGTAGTAACGGGTGGTGCAAACTGGTTGTTTTCCAATCCCCACGGTATAGTTTTCGGAGCGGAAGCGAGTGTAGATACTTCAGGATCGCTTTTCATGACGACAGAACCCCTTTTTAGCGTTCCCCTCACCGACAATCCAAGTCTCTCTGGAGCACCTCGTGTCATTGTCAATATTCCCGAAGGCTTACAAGATTCCGACCCAAACAGTGCAATTATTAATCAAGGTGCCCATTTCTCGGTGGAGGAAACTTTGGTGCTCCTCGCTCCTATCCTCGAACTGGAAGGAGTTTTCGAGGCTAAGAATATCCATTTGATCGCTGAGAACATTCTCATCAGCGATCGCCCGGACAGTCCCACTCTTTTCCGTGTCGGAGAAACATTCAAGATGGAGGGGAATTTTATTGAGATTTTCCTCACCCAACATCTTGATAGTGAGATTATTGCGGAAGATTTAATTGAGATTAACAGTACGGGAGAAATGATTATCGCTGGGAAAATTGGCGTGACGGGGGAGGAGATTCTCGAAGATTTAGAGGATTTAGAGGATTTAGAAGCAACGGGGATTGCCGCAACCAGTGCCGAAGCCATTCAGTTGATCAATGCTATGCTGAATGTTTTTGGTTCCTCTGGCAACATTACTTTAAGTTCTCCCGTTGTCGTTCTGACTCACAGCGAAATTGTGGCAGAGACCATTGCCGTTACTGCCGATGTTTTCGAGGCGACGGAAAACAGTCAAATCATTGCCAGAACTTTTAGTGAGAAAAAAATGGACGAGGAAGGAATGAGCGAGATCGGCATTGATAGCAGCGATCGCGTCGATCTCAGAGACTCTCGCTTTATTGTGGATGCGCCAATCGGAAAATTTAAACTTGCCAGCGATCGCATTTCCCTGCGCAGGATCGAAATTCGCAGCCGCACCCGTGACAATCGGGAGACGCAAATTACTATCAAAGGTGGGCGGTTGTCCATCCATGATTCGGCGATCGTGGCGGAGACAGAAAGCAAAGGAGGAGCAAGGGATATTCATTTTGAGATCGACAACGAAATCGAGATCGTAAACTCGGAAATCTTAGGGAAGGGAAAGATCGAAGTCGTTGCGCCGTTAGTAAGGCTATTTGACACCACGATCGGAAGTCCTCCAGAAGAGGATATCCCATCCCCTCCTCCCTCAATGCCTCCCATGGAAAAGATTGCCAACGCGATCCCCCCGAGTCAACTCCCCTTTGCTAACGTCGATGCGATCGAGGAACCATCCGATGATTCTGAATTTAATGAAGTGGGAGAACCTATAGAGCAAAAAAACAGTCCCGAGCTATCGGTTTTCAATAGCTGTGTGAGCACGAATAGTCAGGGAGAACTGATTTTGCAAAAAACCGAGGGAATCCCTCCCGATCCTAGATCTCATTCTTTCGATTCCCATGCTGGAGAACCGATCTCTAGCCAAGACCAAGAAGCCCAAGTGATGTTTACCGATAAAAATGGCAAAATAATTCTCGGTCGTTGGTGTGTTGCGAGTCTTTTGCGTTTCAATGCCTAATCAAGAAGATTAGTGATACAAATGAGGAATAGCTTAATATATTCCTCTCTAATGACTTCTCCTGTATCAGTACCCAGTTACTCTCTTCTTTGTTTCGTGGCGATCGCGATCGCCGGTATAACGCCTACAGCTTTAGCTCAGTCCGAACCCCGCGATCCCTTCAATCTTAACAATCCTATTTTTCTCCGCGAACCAGAATTTTTCTTACCTGCTCCCACAACCCCCTTCAAGATCGATCTACCGGAAGACTCTGCTCTCGAGGTGAGTTGTCCCGTGCCTACTGGCTTCTCCTATGGCGGGCAGGTCAAGCAAATTCGCGTTGAGGGCAATACGGTTCTTGAGGAAGAAATCGCCAGTGTACTCGAGCAGTTTGAGAATCAATATATCAACTTTGCAACGCTAAGTTGTCTGACCAGAAAGGTGATTCAGCCACTCTATTGGGAAGATGGTTATAGGGGGGTGACAGTAAGGGTGCCGGAACAAGAATCAGATGATGGAATTATAAAAATTAACGTGACTGAGGGAAGGATCGACGACATTCACATTGACGGATTGCAACACCTGCGCAAAGAATTCGTGCGGAGTCGCCTGCAACGGGTCAGCACCCCCTTACACTTGCCCAGCTTGAACGCAGCCCTACAAGCGCTACAACAGCAGCCTTTTATTGAAAAAATAGAGGCAGAATTGAATCGAAGCGATCGCGATGAGTCGAGCTATCGGTTGTCCGTCATGGTGACTGAAGCTCCCCAGTTTCGTCCGAGAGCATCTTTTGATAATTATCATTCTCCCAGTACCGGGGGGATAGAAGCTCAATTTTTGGCAGAATACGACAACCTTGGGGGGGGGGGCGATCGCTTGAGTGCGGGTTACGGACTCTCGGAAGGATTTCAGTCTTACAGTCTCGGCTACAGCATTCCGGTCAATCCCTTCGATGGGCGACTATCTTTGCGGTACAGTCGGAGTGACACTCACATCATTACCGAAGATTTTCGCGATTTTGGCATTCGGGGGGAAGAGGAACGTTTTTCGATTGGATTTCGTCAACCTCTTTATCAAACTCAGAGGAGTGAATTGGCTTTCGGGTTAACATTCGATCTCCGTCGCAGCCAAACGTTTTTATTTGACGATATTCCTTTTTCCTTTACTCGGGGGGCGGAAAGGGGAGAATTTAAAGTGAGCGCATTGAGATTTTCTCAAGAATGGCGCGATGTCTCTCCAGATCGTTTATTTGTGGCTCGCTCTCAATTCAGTGTTGGCCTCGATGCGTTTGGTGCCACAGTTAATAATACGGGCACTGATGGACGATTTTTTTCTTGGCAGGGAGAGTTTGCTTGGAGACAACAATTCTCTCCCAATCTGTACGCGATCGCCCGCCTTCGCACCCAATTGACTCCCGATTCTTTACCCGCGATCGAGCGATTGAGTCTGGGAGGTGCGAGCAGTCTGACGGGATATCGCCCCAGTCAATTAAGTGCCGATAACGGCATTTTTGCTTCTCTTGAAGCGCGGATTTCTTTAATCTCTAATTCCGAACCCGCCGATGCCGAAACCGCCAAGCCTAAAACTGCCAATTTTGAACATTTGCAGCTCATTCCTTCCTTAGCGATCGCCACAGTTTGGAATAATGATACTCCCAATCCCAATCCTTCTACTTTAGCCAGTTTGGGCTTAGGTTTGCGCTGGCAAATCATCGAGAATCTCTTCGTCCGCCTCGATTATGGCATTCCTTTGGTCGATCTGGAAAATCGCGGTTCATCTCTGCAAGATCGCGGTCTCTTTTTTGCCCTGCGCTATGAGTTTTAATCCCGATGCGATCGCACCATAAATGTAGAAGAGAATTTCTCTCTTTCTGCATTTCTCTGCGTCTCTGTGGTGAATTTCCTGCAAATGTGGAGGAGAATTTCTCTCTCTCTGTATTTCTCTGTATCTCTATGGTGAATTTTCTGCAAATGTAGAGGAAAATTTCTCTCTCTCTGTATTTTTCCGTATCTCTGTGGTGAATTTGTAGAAGAGAATTTCTCTCTCTGTGCCTCTATGGTGAATTTTCTTCACATTCTAGAGTTTTCTAAAAAGTCTCTAGTCGATTGCACTTTTCTGCAATTTATTTGGCAAATTAATATTAAGACAATCCGCAAAAACTGTTAGAGATATCGGCAAAAACTATTATTAAATTTGCTCGATATGCGTACACAATACCAACCTTCATTATCTTATATTAGAAGAACGGACACGTCAAGTAAAATTGCTAAAAAAATGAATAAACAATCGGGAAATTCCGGAAACAGTGTCAATCAAAATGTTTCTTCTGGAAGAGATGCAACGGCAATCAATGGTTCCTATCAAACGAATACAACAACCACGCAAAATTTTTGGATCTCTATGTCGATTATTGGCACAATTTCCATCGGAACATTAATTGGTACTGCGAGTCTGGCATTATATATGGCCAAAAGTCAAAAACAACTGGAAACACGCTCAAAGCCTCAACCTACATTGCCCGCTCCCAGTCAGAAAGAATGACAAATTTACACGAATCGCTGATTTTTGGGATGGCATCTAACCTCGATCGCAGTTCTGATTAATGTTTAGAGCTGCTATATCGTTTCTTCTTTCACTTTGCAAACTGCTCCATTACTTCCACGATCGATGTCTGGAAAATTAGGCCCAAAATCTGACCCCAAGATCGCATGGTATCAGATTTTCATCAGGGATATCAATACCTATCGAAATAATAGCGATCCGACTCCCATTCTTCTAATTTTTTGTTTCTTTTCGTTTCTTGTTTTTATCTTTGCTCTTCTTTTTGCAGCAATATTTTTGGAATATCTCAAACCAGCTCCCGAAGAAGCAGAAAGATTGACAATGCAAGAATTCAACTTTTTTCTCGAATCAACAAATTTTTTCGAGGCACAAAACAATACAAAAATTTCATTGTCAAACCCAAACGTTCCGATTATTTCTTCGCAAGATAACATCTCATTGCAGTTCAATACACCTGTTGTCTCTACCCGGGTTTTGCCGGAAATCTTAGAGATTGTCTCAAAAGCGAAAAATGAGGACAACAAGAACCTATTTTTTCCGATCGCGGAGCGCCAAAATCACGATCTCGATTTTCTTGAGGAGTTAACCATAACACTTCCCGATTCGATCTTCATTCAAGACGAGACATGGGGGATGAAAATTCAAAGCGATCGCCGCTCGGGTTTACCGGGATGGTGGCTAAGCGATCGCCATTTCCAAGGGAACGAAAGATCGCCCCAACGTTTTCAACTTGCTCCTGTCGCAAACATCTCGAAAAATCCCATCGAACCTATCTTAGAAAAGCGCGATCGCATCGGGAGACAATCCTTAGAAAAAAACCAAAATGGTAAGGATGAATTTTCGGCGAAGATCGCGATCGTCAATCTTCAGCATCCTTCATTACCGAAATCTTGGAACAATCCTCCCACAGAAGTACCAGAACCCGGCAATGGATTGGGGTTAATCCTCATTTTTATCTTGACGATCGCCCTCATGGGGCGATCGCAGAAATAGCGATCGCAAGGATCGAGATCGTGTTATAATTGCCTTCACAAAAACCAGCAAACTTCGCGAGGGAATAGTCTCTTGAATCTGAAACGATGGATTGCCAGACGAGAACCCAACTGGAAGCGCTTGGATGAGTTATTGCGGCGCATCGAGAAGCGCGGATTAAAATCGTTAAGTGCTTTGGAGATTCGAGAATTAGCCAGCTTGTATCGGTCGGTATCCGGGGACTTAGCCCGAGGGAGAACGCATCATGTCGGCAATCGCTTGATTCAAAACTTACAAACCCTAACCGCCCGAGGATACAGTCAAATCTACCAAGGATCCCGCCATCAGGAATGGCAAGCGGTACGAGATTTTATCCTCTGGGGGTTTCCCGCGATCGTGCAGAAAACTCGCGGGTATACGGCACTCGCGACAGCGATTTTTCTAGGAACGGGACTCATCGCTTGGTGGTTTGCTTGGCAAGATCCCGTCTTTATCAGCTTAGTCGTCCCGGAAAGACTGATCGAAATGGTTCGCGATCGCGGGGAACTGTGGATGGGATCGATTTTGGGTTGGGAACCCCTTGCCTCGACTAACATTATGATTAACAATATTAGGGTTTCTTTTAATGCAGTTGCCGGCGGCGTAACGGCAGGTTTGTTTACCATTTATCTCCTTGCCTTTAACGGTCTCTTAATCGGCACGATCGCCACCCTAGTCGGTCAAAATGGTTTAGCCTATCCATTTTGGGCATTTGTATTTCCCCACGGTGCCCTCGAACTTCCGGCAATTTTCTTCGCCGGAGGTGCCGGGTTATTGATTGCCCGCGCGATCGTCTTTCCCGGAAAATATAAACGGATCGACGCGCTAAAATATTATGGAACCCAAGCCGCTCAACTCGTTTTTGGGATCGTGGCGTTATTAGTCATTGCCGGATTTATTGAAGGCTTTTTTTCTCCCAATCCTGCCATCCCCAATCCTTTAAAATATCTGACCGGAGGAATTCTGTTCATTTTGCTAGTGACCTATTGCAATCGCAAAAAGGAAAGCAACAAGTAATAACAACGATCGGTTAACACTTATCAGTGAATCAAAACCAATGAAATACAAAATATTAGCCGTATTTTCTCTTGTATTTTCTCTCGCGATCGCCGCCCCCGCCCGAGGGGAAAATCCCAAGCATGTCGCCCAGTTAAAGGAGACCAAAATCTGTCAAAATTGCGATCTTAGCGAGGCAGATCTCAGTGGGTTAAATTTGAGAAACGCCAAGCTGCAAGGTTCTAATTTAATTAAAGCCAATTTAAGCGGTACCGATATCAGTCGCTCGGATTTGACAGGAGCTAATTTCACCTTGGCGAATTTAGACGGCGCAGATATGCGTTTTTCGCTGATTAATCGAACCATTTTTGCCAAAGCAATCCTCAGCAATGCCGATCTGAGAAATTCCGAGTTGAGAATGGCAATATTAACCGCAGCAAAATTGAATAACACGAATTTCCGCAATGCCAATCTCTCCCAAGCCGATCTGAGCGAAACCGACCTGTCTCAAAGCAATCTTTCCCGAACGAATTTAATTGAAGCCAACTTGAGACAAGCCAATCTCACGAATGCAAATTTACAAAACAGTCGCCTCAATAATGCAAATTTAAATTTGACCAATCTCACGCAAGCTAATTTTACGTCTGCCAATCTTCGCTATGCCTCTTTAATTCGAGCGATTATGTTAAGAACGACGTTAACCAATGCCAATTTAGGGGGGGCCAATTTGCGCGAAACTCAAATGAATGCGACAAATTTACGCCGTGCGGGGATGAGGCGAGTCAATCTCCGACAGGCGAACATTTGGGACAGCGATCTCCGAAATGCCGATCTCGCTTATGCCGATATGCGCAATGCGAATGTCTTTCAATCAGATTTACGCAATGCAAATTTAACGGCGGTAGAATTAGGAAAGGTCATTCTCTGTAAATCGCAAATTCCCAATGCCTACACTTCTCGGGGAGGACGAGGTTCTTCGATTTCCGACCAAGGATGTCGCCGTCGCGGAGAACAACCAAATGATGGTTGATTATCAAAGAACAAACAGTATGTTTGTTGATAATTAATTGTTTTATTTTATCTCAAATCGCGCACTTTGTCAAAGTATGGTTTCAGCATTTTTTTGATCTGTTGGATAATGAGAGAGTCAGTATTTCTCTCTAAGGGGTTAAGCAGCACTACGTGCATTTTTGAACACGATGTTAAGAAATATGATTTTTCTCAGAAATAGTCCCTTAATGGGGTAAAGGTGTTGAACTAAGCCGGACAGTCACCCATCCGACTCGTCTTGTCGGGTAAGATGGGAAGGTCGCCCTTCCGCACTCCCCTCAGAACCGGACTTGACTATTACTAATCATCCGGCTCAAGCCTTCTACACCACGGAATGTTGACCCATGTGTAAATGTTGGTGGCAGGTTTTATGGAGGTGTATGAGATTTTCTTCTCGATTTGTTCCTCCATCTACCACTCTGATTTTATGATGGGTGTGGAGTTCTTCCCCATTGAACAAATGTTCTCCGCAAATTGGACAATGCCATCCTTGATTTTGGGCGACTCGGTATAATTTTGTCCCTTTTGTCCAATGAGATTGACCAAGGGAATTCCGTCTTTTGTGCCAATATGCGATTAATTCAGGTTAGAGCCTGCAACTGAAGCGTGAACCTTTTTAACCATCACTCTCTCATTAGCCCGTGCCCAATTTCCTCAATCTGGAGTCGCCGGATAGTTTTTAGTGAGCGTATTCAGACGGTTTCCTATGCTGCGCATAAACTCAATTGCTTTGTCTGGATTATTTCGGAGGTGAGCCAAGAATGCTGATTTTGGCAGCGCCATAATGCGAACTTTGGTCTTGGCAACAACATCAGCCGATCGCGTCGTATCCGTGAATAATGCAAGCTCTCCAAACACATCTCCCTCAGACATATCATAAATCACTTTTTCTGTACCTGGAAAGCGGATAGAAACTGTCCCAGAAACAATAACAAATGCTTCATCACCCACATCCCCAGCATAGATAATGTATTCCCCCTCATCATAGGTAAGGTACTCATAAGAATTAATGAAGTTATACATCTGGTTTTGATGTGCAAAGTTCATAAAGAAGTCTTTCACATCATTGATATCTAAAAGAACAGGGACGATCGCTAAACCTGAATGCGCATCTATTATCTCATCGCCAATTGCCTTGAAACCCACTCGTTTGATGAGATTTGCAATATCTGGATTGATGGGTGCAACGATGTGAGTAATGTTATGTTGAACCGAAAAGTAGACACTCATCTGGATGAGCCCCAGGGCAATACTCTGCTGACGAAATGGACGGCTAACACAATACATTCCAGCACTGAGAAGATTATATTCTTCTGGTAGATGGGCACGGAAGTCGTAAAATTCATCCGCAGGAACCCCCGCATCTGAATCTAGCGTCATGCGCATCGTACCCACAATCGCTTCATCAACGATGACGACTAAATGATAGGTCGTATTATATGTATCAAATCGATCAAAAATGCGATCGCCTTCTTCTGGACATAGCTTGCTATTTTCCTGGCAAAAGACTTTATATCGAATTTTTAGTGCTTCATCGACTTGCTTTGGCGTTCTAGCAAGCTTGATTTTTACAGCCATAGATCGCTCCAAATGAAACAATCGGATTAATTTATGAAATCAACTAATCCCGAATGATCCGAACTCCTCTAATCGTAGAAGGCGGTAGTTTGGGCGGCAGTACATTGATCTCAACACTCTTGATATTTTGTTTGGGAATAATCACAAGTCCTTCAGAGGTTTCCAAGATCAGAAATGGTTCTGTCAAATTTTGCATAAATTTGCTGTACCAATTCGCTGGGTCACTCCTGTTAGCGTCGGCGTCCCATTCAAAGGACTGAAGCGTTCCATCGTTGTAGTTGATGGTCATAATTCTTTTTCGGTCATCCATGGCTTTCCCCTGTTTGATAACTCAACGATGACTTTACCGCAAATGGGTGTTGTTGCACAGAGGAATAGGCTACATCGTGGTTATGCAGATAGTACACAGGGATTGCTAGAGAAAGCGATTGAGAGTGGCAAAACCCAAAAATAGAGAGTAGAGGGTTAGCCATACTTCGGCTTTGCTCAGCAACCTTGATTTTAATCAATGGACATCGAATATGACGGGTTAAAACCCGTCTTGTGATAAAATTCAAATGGGCAGGCGCTTACTCGGAATGAGGTTTGTCGCGTCGTGTCTCACGCGCCGACGGGCTTCATTGAGAGCAGGCTAGTATGGTGAAATTCCAGCCAAGCGGTAGACGGGGAAATTTCCTACGAACAGAAGCGGTAAGCAGGCAGCCTGAAGGAGCGATTCAGCTCGGAAGTTTGGAGTCAAGCCACTCTGGGAGTCTGCACGTAAATCCACAGCTAAATATAACCGTGTTTAGCCAAGGGATTTAGGAGTCTGTTGACAGGCTTAAAGAAGCGGTTGAGGGATGCTGAGAGCGAGGGATGGCGAATCGCATTCGCCATATCCAATCGCTCTGTTGAGGTCTCCTCAGCATATCCAATCAACCACAGAATCCCCGTCTTTTTAAAGCGGGGAGATGTCAATCGCTGTCCGCTCACCACGGGCTACCGATAAGGTTGTAAGCCGCCCAATAGTAGGGATGGGTCAGGTCAGCCGGAGGAATATTCAGATCGGCAGGCAGCTCTAATGTTTCCGTTGAGGTCTGGAGTTGCCCCTCGGCCACGAACACCTGGCCCTTGAGCATCGCAAGCTGGGCTTGACGCAGCGCCTCCGCCTTGATCGGCTTGATCGGCTTGATCGGCACTTGCGCCTTGATCGGCTTGATCAGCTCGATCGGCGCTTGGGCCAGATTGCGATAGAACTCACTCATCAATCCCATTGTGCCCGTATCGCTGACGTACCAGAGGCTGGCCAAGGCAGATTTAACCCCAGACTGCATCGCTAAACCAGCAAATCCCAACTCCGCCGACCGATCGCCGATCGCCGTCTCGCAGGCGGAGAGCACTAACAGCTCCACCAGCGGATCGTGCCAGTTGAAATCAGTGACTTCGTCCAGGGGTAGGGGGCGATCGTAAAACTGGATAAACGAATCCCTCGGCTCTCCCGGTTGAAAGTCAGCATGGGTCGCCAGATGCACGATTTCACAGCCACAGTCTGCTTGGGCTTGCTTGAGGTTTTCGGTCGTGAACTCCTCGTTCAAGAAGGCTTTATCTTGCCAGCGATCGAGGGGAATAAACTGTAATTCCGCTTCAACCCCAGGCAAGGCAGGTCGATCCGTGAATTGGGAGGCCCCCATCGCCAGCACCTGGGCATCTTGGAGATTGCGGTAGGCAATGTTGATGAGGTTAAACGCCGGAATCACCGAGAAGCTGTATTGCTCAATCAAGAACTGCTCGGCTTCAGCATCATAAAGCGCGGCCCAAGGCAGCGATCGCAGCATTGCACCAGGGCAAATCAACAACGTCTCAATCCCCTCGGCTTTGAGCACGTCCTGCACCGGACGAATCAGCCAGTCGTAGAGTTTGCTAGCGGGGGAGAGGTGGCGATCGCCACGAGGAGCTGTCATCGCGCGTTGCAGACGGCGGAGCTGAGGATGTAGGTTCTCGGCGCTGACATCCAGCAGAGTCACACTATGGACCAAGGTGTCTTTGGTGCTGACAATGAGGTTGAGCTTGTCCGATTGCGCCAAGATCCAGAGAACCGCAGCCGTTTGTCCGGTCTGCTGCTCAATCGCCGCAAGTTTGGGAGAAATCTCCTCGGCGCTGAGACCGAGACTGGCAAAATCTCGGTTAAAGAAGGTTTCGTATTCCTTCTCCCAGTTGGCTTCCCGCCGGTCGATCGCGGCGAGCGCTGCAGCATCACGCTCAACAATCCGGCTGACCCGAGCTGCAGACGGCGCGTTTGAGCTTAAGGTCAGGCTCAAGGAGAGCAAAAAGGCAACAATGGTGAAGCGGAGCGGGGTGCGTGAGGATTTCATGAAGACGGGATGAAGGGTGTGAGGGATGTCGATCGTGAATTAGCTCAAATCTAATGCAGCCGTCAGTGAATGGCAGCCGCACTCAATAATGGTATAACCCAACCTACAGCTTATAAATTTTGTCCTGTACTGAAAATTCCCCTCTACTCTCTCTTCCCAACTAGGAAATACGTTTCCATCTCACCTTTTCCCTTAATGGTGATAACGCCCCGAGGCTCAAAAATATATAAGTCTTTGAGTTTATTGTAGGTTGATGGGGTCACTTGAATTCGACCGGGTACGCCATGGGATTCCATTCGACTGGCAGTATTAACCGAATCCCCCCAAATGTCATACAGCATCTTTTTCGAGCCTACAACACCACCAATCAAAGGGCCGGTGTTAATACCAATCCGCATATCGATCTGTGTATCGTTTCTGAGATTAAATTTCTGAATCTCTTCTGGAATACCGAGCGCCATATTCGCAATTGCTTCAGCATGATCTTCACGGGGCTCGGGTACACCGGCTGCCACCATGTAGTTGTCTCCAATAGTTCTGATCTTTTCTAGTTGATACTGTTCTGTAAGTGTATCTAGGGCAGAAAATATCTCATTGAGATAGGCGAGCATCTCTCGTGGTGGAATTTTTTCTGATAATGGTGTGAAGCCAACAATATCAGCGAATAGAACTGTTGCCTCGGGGAACCAGTTGGCAACATCTTTCTCGCCTTGCTTTAAACGTGTTGCAATGGATTTTGGTAGGGTGTTGAATAAAAGGCGATCGGACTTTACTTGTTCAATAGTAAGTTCAGTGTTTTTGATGAGCAATTGGGCTGCTCGATAAGCAAAATAGATCAGTAGACCACCACTTGCCGTCATAAATCCTAAAATCGGTGGTATGACGGGTAGCCATATCGAGAATTCAAAGGCGATATAGCTACAAGCAATGGTGATGCTCAAGAATGCTAATGACCCAATAAAATATCGAACAAAAAAACTGACCTGTGCAAATTTGCCTTGAGCGCGGATTCCTTTACTCTCTGTAGACCATGACCAGGTACTGTAAGCCCCGATGATTGACCAAAGGAAGATCCAAGTTATTTCTAGAGGTTCAGGAACAATTCGTATTAATGGACGCTCCCCCGTTGCGGCATCTAAAAATTGCGCAATGATGTGAGCATTAATCTCCACACCAGAAAGTAACCTTGATGTGTCTGTAGAACGGTTACGACTTAATGGGGTGGGGAAAACATCGTTTAAACTTTCCGCTGTCGCACCAATCAGAATAATCTTGCCCGTTGCCCAGTTGGGCGGCAGCTTACCATCCATAACATCCTGAAAAGAGAGTTTTGAAAATGCTTTTCCTCCCAGAGGATGGTAGTTAATTAAGAACTGATACCCTCGCGTAACGGCACGGTTATATCCCCCATCAAAGGCCCCAAGAGGTTTAATTTCTGCTTTGCCCAATCGCCAGCGATCATCAGTGATTTGTTCTAGTCTCAGATTCTTCTTCTCTTCTAGAAACCAGAGGGCAATGTAAGCACCAAATCCCGTTACGCTGTCTCCCCTAGCATTATGGAGGAATAAAAAAGACCGTCGCACTTGGTTATCGTCATCCCGCATAACATCATTTGCTTTTGCACGGTTGGCTTCCGCCAGAATTGGCGGTGGTGCGACGGGGGGTTCACCAACTTTTTGAATACCAACAACATTCGGGGTTTCCTGCAGTGTGGTCGCCAGCTCATCATAACCGGGGGGAACGGGTAAGTCCCGATACAAATCGAGCCCAATGACCAGGGGGTCTTGGCTCGATAAAATTTGTATCGCTTGAGCCAATGCTGCATCAGAAATCAGGGCTTGTCCCCCCGCTTGCAAATCCGTTTCATCAATGGTGATGATTCTGATGCGGTCTTCTGGGCGGGTATTAGACGCTGAGCGCCAGCGTAGGTAATGGTCGTAGGCGGCCCATTCCCACCCTTGTAATAGCCCTAGATAGCGCATACCCAAGACCAGCAACGTGGCACAGAAACCCGCAAGACTGATTCCTCGCCACTTTACAGATAGTTTACGAATTTGCTTCAAGAGTCCCTGATGTTGCTAACGGCGATTACTCACTGTGCTCCAAAAGATGATCGTAAATGTCACAGCGACCAACAGATTGATATTCTTGATATTCTTCAGGTATTTGAGATAAATCATCATTCTCTGGAGATGAAGTATCGTTTTGTGCTATACATACTGGGTGCGCTGGTTCTCCCCAAAAATTCTCAACCGTGTTCTGAAAGTGCAGTTCAGGTTTTGGCGTCGCTAGCCAATCAATGTAACCGGAAATCTCTATCGACGTAGGCCAATCAGAATCTTCAGAGTGACAGCTAATATAGAGATACCACTCATACCATGCCCCAGCATCATCTGGCACAGACAATGAAATTGTTTCGGGAAGCATCAATCGAGTGATGACACCCGACTGCTCAAGATTGAAGAGTCCACTATAAAATATCAAATTCCCTTCAGAATCATTGAGTTCAAACATGGCTCTGTTTTTCGTGTTTTTGGGGATATAAACATATATACTGGGTCGTTCTGCTTGCGTGTAAATTGTGTACTGTTCATAACTTTTTTCCTCCTCACCCTCACCGTAGGGGTAGGAAACCGGAAGCGCAAAAACCTTTGAGATACTGCCGGAGTTTTCAGGTTCTGAGTCCCCACAGTACAAAATGTCTGGGAAACGTCGTGAGCCGCCGTCGCGTGAGCCGGCACCCGCCGTTCGAGGTGGGGGCTCCCGATCTCCACTCGGCTCGACGGTGGGTTTTGCGAGTAGCGGGGTTGTGCTGCTCAATAGTAATAAGGCAGATAAGCCCATACGGTAGATCGTCTGGGCAAGGAATTGAGCACGCTGTTGACGGGTGTTTCGCATGGTTCGGATTGTGAGGGATGGGTTAGAGCCAGACGAAAGAATGAGGTTCAAACCTCAACATGAATTGCGTCCAGTACTGATGTTTTCCCCGAACCATTTGGCCCGACAATTAAGCTAATCGTTCGCGGACGGCCTAAATAATCCGTGAAATCAAAAAACTGCTTTTCAATTGCCCGGAAATTTTCAATTTTCAGTGAATGTAACTTCATAGAAATTAAAATGATCGATTTTTGAGTATAATAGAGTCAAATCAATTTGTCCTTAACAATTAATAAAATGTTAACAATATGTTAGCTTAAAAGTAAAGTCATTTTCCCGATCGCTATAACGGACGATCGGTTAAATTGTAATGTTTTGGGGTTAGTCCCCATCGGAAATCGCATCGGGTAACTCCTCCTCCAAATCTCTTAAACGGGGAAAAAAGTAAGCAATAACTGTCACCAATATCGTCAAACATCCCATGCAAATAAAGAGCAGCCCGATACCGCGACCGGGGCCCGTCCCGATCGCCCAGCCAATACTCCTCGCGACAAGAGTATCTTGATTCATTAAGGGTTCAAAGACGCGATCGGCGAGGGGTCCCGCCGCAAAATAAGAGAGAGGCAGCGTTGCTCTTGCCACTGATTTGCGAAAGGCAAAAACCCGCCCTTGGACTTCCAGCGCAACTTTTCGCTGGTAAATGGCTTGCATGGCACTGTTGATGACAGGAACCATAAGCAGCAGGGAAAAATTAGCACAAGTGAGCAGGATGGCTGAGGGACGAAAACCGATAAAGAATATGGACAGCCCGATAACAAACATACTGATAAAAATTGTTATCATTTGATTTTTAAAGCCGCCCCAAATTGCCATGAGCAAACCCCCCACGAGCATCCCCACATTAGCGCAGGAAACCACAATTCCCAAGGTTGTTGTCGAAGCAAAAGAAAGAATTAAAGGAACGTCGAGAACTTGAGTTGCTCCAATGAGGAAGTTACAAAGGGCAATAAAAGCAACTAACCCCAAAAGACCGGGACGCTGAAAGAAATAGTGCCAGCCGTAGGTTAGTTTCTGTAGAAATGATTCTCCCTCGGTTTGTTCGTCAATCTCGAGGGAAATTTCGGGAAAGTTAGCGATCGCGAGAGACACCAAAGCAAATATAAGGGTAATAAAATCGATCGCGATAATACCGGGCAATTGAATAACAGCCAGTAGCATAACACTCAAGGTGGGGGCGGCCAAATCCGAGAGGGCTTGTCCGGTAAATACCATACCACTCGCACGGGCAAGATTGGTTTTTGGCACGAGAAGCGTGGTTGCGGCAGAATAGGCCAGCCCTTGGAAGGTGCTGAAACTCGATCGCAGCACATTGGTCAGACAAATGTGCCAAATTTCCAGATTGCCATGCAGGTACAACCAAGCCACCAGTAAGGTACATAAACCCGCGCAAAAGTCACTGACAATCATCGTCCAGCGACGACTCCAGCGATCGACATAGACTCCGGCGATCGGACCGATTAAAATGGGGGGAATCGCTGTGGAGAGAATGGGTAGGGAAAATTGGGTGACCGAATCGGTTTGTCCGTAAACCCAGATACTCAACGCAAAACTCGTGAGACTGGTACCGATTAATGAAACGACTTGACCCGACCAGATAAACGTAAAAGTTCCCATGCCTTGGAAGGCAGGAAGCCCGCGCGCGATCGCTCTCGTATTATTATCGAATCTTACTTTTTTTGGGTCAGAGTTCTGGCTCATTCTAGATAGTTTTTGGCAATGCAATCTGTTAAAAAGTAAATGGTTTGGCGTTGTTTCAGCTTATCTATTGTTCTAATGTGCTGCTCTTGCGTCGATCGGAAAATGGGGTCTCCCGAACCTAGCGGACTAAATTAGATATCTTTGCATTAATTGAGCCAATTGAGGATTGCGAACGATCGATAAATGATCGCCTTCAACGGAATGAGTTGTTATTTTACCCGATACAAAGCGATCCCAGCCGTAGGTTGACCCTAATGTTTTGAGATAATCGGCTTGGGTTGTCGCTTTGAAAAGAACGAGAGAACCCGAATAAGGTTGAGGGATATAGGTGGCGATCGCTCTGAGATTGGTCTGGAACACTCGAAATAACCGATAAAATTGTTGAAAGTCCATTTCTCGGGGGATAAGCTGATGGGTTCGTGCCAGCTCAAAGACATAATCCATTTGTTTCTCTGGCATTGTCTCCTGAAGTTGACCTTCGGACAAGGGGCTCTGCCGCCCAATATTATCACTTAAAATTTGTACAAAAAGCACGATCTCGCGGGTTGTATCGGGAAGAAACCTCGATTTTGTCTGGGAACAACCAACATCAACGATGAAAAGACCGATCGCCTCTTGTCCAGCCGATCGCAGTTGTCGGGCCATCTCGAAGGCAATCAGTCCTCCCATTGACCAACCCCCTAATTGATAGGGGCCTTGAGGTTGTATGCGTTGCAAGTGCTCGATGTAAAGGCTTGCCATTGCCGGAATGCTATCGGGAGGAGATACTTCTCCATTGAATCCCACAGACTGCAAGCCATAAAAGGGTTGATTTAATCCGAGTTGATGAGCCAAAGGAACGTAATAGGAAACCGTACCGCCTACAGGATGAATGAAAAATAGAGGGCAGCGATCGCCTTGGGGCTGGATGGCGATCGGGGGCGATCCGGTATGCACGGGGGAGGAGGGTGATGAAAGCATACTGCGGGCAACCCCTGCGATCGCGACATGGCTAAGTTCTTCTAAAGTTTGATACTGTAAAATTTGTTGGGCGGTAATGGCAATGCCCGCTTGACTCGCTTGCGCTACAAGTTGAATGCTCAATAGTGAGTCTCCTCCTAACTTAAAAAAGTTGTCTCCCAAGCCAATCGGTTCGATTTTTAAAATTTCTTGCCAAATGTCAGCTAGGGTTTTTTGGATGGGAGTTTCTGGGGCGAGAAAATCGCGATCGCGCAATTGTTCGAGATCCGGTGCGGGCAAGGCGTTGCGATCGACTTTACCATTGGGGGTGAGGGGCAAGCGATCCAAAACGACAAATTGCTGGGGAATCATATATTCGGGCAATCGCTCCTGTAAAAACTGACGGACTTCAGGGATTAGCGCTTGAGTTAGCTTATTTTGTAAGGGAAGATTGGCGTACTCCTGCCAAGGGCGTTGAAGGATCTGATGGGGTTGCCAAAAGGAAGCGATCGCATCGGGACTAGCCAGATCTTGACGGATAAAAGCGACATCGTAGCACCCCGTCGCCCTGCCTTCCCACCAACTCACTTGCACGCGGTAGCCCAGTTCTTCCCCCAGTTGCCAGAAGACATCGGGTTCGACTCCCCCATCCCTCGGGTGGGAAAGCCATGCTTGCAACTGGGCAACGGTTTTGATCTTGGCAGGAGAATGCTCTAAACTCTGTTGAACTTGTAAGGCTTCTTGAATCCGTGCGTTGGGAATGCGACGAATGCCTAAAGATTTTGGTGTTTCTTCCTGTAAGGTGCGATGAATTGCGGCTAAAGTCCATGATTCCTGCTGCCAATCTTGCCAAGGAATATCGATGGGTTCTTTCTGTGATGATTCGATATGTAGGGTAACATCGTAGCGAAATTGAGTGAGTTCGTTAGCAAATTTTCCGCGTTTGGGCTGAATTTCCACGCGATGGATTTGAGGGAAATGGTGCGCTAAGGCGATAAAGAAATGGGGATCGATCGCGAGTTCTTTTTCTGCTTTTAGACTGCGTTGGCGGTTGTTTTGCAACTGTTGCAAGGTCGTCCCTCCTTCAGATCGCATCCATTGCACGAAGGTATGGAAAGCATCCAATAACGAAAGATTGCGAACATCTCCCACAAAAATCCGTCCTTTGCTGCCGATCGCTGCGATCGCCCCTTCTAACACCCGCAAAAGATAATGAATGCTGGGAAAGTATTGCACCACGGAATTGAGGATAACCGTGTCGAATTCTCCCTTAGCAATTCCCTCAAAATCGTGAGCCAATTTGTGTTGTAAAACGACGCGCTCTAAAGAGGGTTGCGTTTGTTGCAGGCGTTTGGCATGGTCTAAAACGGGACGGGCGTAATCCGTGCCGTAATAACGCTGACAATGGGGCGCAATGCGACTCAGGAGCAAACCACTGCCGCAACCGATTTCTAGCACGGATTGGGGGCAATACGCCTGAATTCGGGCAACAGTTGTTTCTACCCACTCTTGCATCTCCATCGCCGGGATCGGTTCGCCGGAATAGCTGCTATTCCAGCCGGCAATATTAAAATCTAACTCCAGTTCCTCCGATTTGCGATCCTCACTTTGTTCGTAAAGGGCTTGCCAATCTTCTAGGAGTTCGGTTTCGGCTCGCGCGATCGCTTCTGCGATTGCTTCTCCCGTTTGGTCGAGTACGAAATAAGCTGCTAAACTTTTCTCTCCCGAGGCATTTTGCCAAACGGTAAGGCAATTTTGAGCAATGGCGGGATGTTGCCCGAGGACGGACTCAATTTCTCCGAGTTCGATGCGAAAACCCCGCAGTTTGACTTGGCGATCGATGCGTCCTAAAAATTCAATATTGCCATCTCTGCGATAGCGAGCTAAATCCCCGGTTTTGTAAAGCCGTCCCGAGCCAAAGGGATTCTCGATGAACTTTTGTGATGTTAGCTCCGGACGATTGAGATATCCCCGGGCGAGTTGAATGCCTGCCAGATGGAGTTCTCCCGGCACGCCGATGGGGACGGGTTGGAGATTCTCATCCAAAATATACGTTTGCGTGTTGGCGATCGCGCGACCGATCGCAGGGATTCCCCCCCGATGGCTCTGAATTTCGGTAACGGTGGCGCAGACGGTGGATTCGCTGGGACCGTAGGCGTTGAAAAAGCGGCGTTCTTGGCTCCAAACGCGAGCCACGTCTTCCGGACAGGCTTCCCCGGCGGAAATCACTTGTTGGAGTGCAGGAAGTCCTGCGGGAGATAAGATCTTTAAGACCGAGGGCGGGAGGGTAACATGAGTAATGCCTTGGCGATCGAGAACCCGGTGCAAGTCCGCTCCTAACAGGGGAGCAGGCATCAAGACCAGCCGAGCCCCGGAAGCAAGAGCCATGAAAATTTCGGAAACGGAAGCATCAAAGCTCAACGAGGCAAATTGTAGCACCCGGCTTGTGGGTCGAACATCAAAGATCTCCCGGTGAGCGCAGGCCAAATTCCCGAGCCCGCGATGGGCGATCGCAACTCCTTTGGGCTTGCCTGTGGAGCCGGAGGTGTAGATAACATAAGCTACGCGATCGAGATCGAGGTTCAGATCGAGGTTTTCCGGGCTTTCGGAGGCGATCGGATTTTCCTCCCCATCCAAATCAATCGTTTGCAGATTCCGCGCGATCGGCAATTGCCGCGAAAGATGGTCTCGCAAACTCCTCTGGGTCAGCAATACGGTGATTCCCGAGTCCTCCAGCATATATCCCAAGCGTTCGGGAGGATAATTCGGATCGAGAGGAACGTAACCCCCTCCCGCTTTTAAGATCCCTAACAGTCCGACGAGCATTTCCAGAGAACGCTCTACACATAGCCCCACCAGTATTTCGGAATCCACTCCCCGTTGGCGAAGAGAGCGTGCGAGTTGGTTGGCACGTCGGTTTAACTGTTCGTAGGTGAGCGATCGTTCCCCAAAAACCGCCGCGATCGCCTCGGGTTCTCGTTGCACCCATTCTTCAAAGAGTTGGTGAGCGCATTTTGCAGGATAATCTCGCCGAGTTTGATTCCATTCTCCCAAAATTTGTTGTCTTTCGGCAGAGGTCAGTAAGGGAAGTTTGTCAATCGTTTGAGTGCTATCCTCAACAATAGCGCGCAAGAGGGTTTGGAAATGCCCCAACATTCGCCGAATGGTTTCGCTGGTAAACAAATCCGTACTATACAGGCAGAATCCTTGCAAACCTCGGGGATCGTCGTAAAGGTGCAGTTCTAAATCCAATTCTCGCGTTGTCCCCATCTCCAATTCGAGGGAGTCTACTTTTAAGTCCAACAATTCTAAATCGGCCATGGGCATATTTTGGAATGCTAACACCACTTGCACCACGGGATGACAATCCAAGCGACGTTCTGGCTGTAATTCCTCCACCAATTTCTCAAAGGGTAAGTCTTGATGGTTGTAGGCTGCCAATGTGGTTTGCTTGACTTGCTGGAGGAAATCTTGGAAACTCGGATTTCCCGACAGATCGGTTCGCAGAACCAAGGTGTTCACAAAAAATCCAATGAGGGGTTCGACTTCGGCATGGTTGCGATTGGCAATGGGAGACCCTACCACGATATCGGTTTCCCGGGCGTAGCGGGAGAGCAACACCTGAAAAGCCGCCAGCAAGGTCATAAATAGGGTACACCCGGCTTTCTGGCTCAGGGCTTTGAGTTGTTGGCTGAGGGTGGGATCGAACTGAAAGCGCTCCCGACGACATTGGAGGGTGGGGATGGCGGGGCGGGGGTAATCCGTGGGAAGGTTTAAGAGGGGGGGAATGCCTGCTAATTGTTGTTGCCAGTAACTTAATTGAGTTTCTAGAACGCGATCGCTTAACCATTGTCGCTGCCAATGGGCAAAATCTGCATACTGAATTGTTAGCGGCGACAAAGGAGAAGGCAAACCGCGAGAAAATGCTCGGTAAAGTTGGGAGATCTCTCGCCGGAATATGCCCATCGACCAGCCATCGGCAACAATATGATGAATCGTTACGAGTAGGATATGAAGGGTGGGGGAGAGTTGCAATAACTGGCAGCGAATCAGGCGATCGCGGGTCAGATCGAAGGGCTGTTGAATTTCGCTTTGGATGGCATTCTCGATATGTTCCCCCTCTGACACCGCGATCGCGGGCAAGGAGATGGTTTCCGGTGGGTTAATCTGTTGATAGGGGATTCCGTCGCGATCGCTCTCGAAGGTGGTGCGGAGGCTCTCGTGACGGCTGGCGATCGCACCCAAACTCTGCTCTAAGGCGACTCGATTGAGATTTCCGGCTAACTTAAAAGCGCTGGCAATATTGTAACTCGAGCGAGCCCCTTCGAGGCGATGGAGAAACCACAGCCGTTGTTGAGCGAAGGAGAGAGCTAAAGATTCATTGCGGGGAATGGGTTGAATGAGGGGTAAGGATGTTTGCGGGTTTTCCCGAGCCCCATCCACGACTCGAGCGAGATCTGCCAAAACCGGATGCTCGAATAAGATTTTCAGAGGGATTTCAATGGCGAAATGCTGGCTAATACGAGAGATCGCTTGGGTGGCGAGTAGAGAATGACCCCCCAGATGGAAGAAGTTATCTCCAACGCCGATCCGTTCTCGTTTTAAGATCGAGGCAAAGATCTGGGCGATCGCGGTTTCCGTCGGCGTGCGGGGAGAAATGAATGCTATCTCTTGGTTTTCTTCGCGATCGCGATCGGGTAAAGCGCGGAAGTCTATTTTACCATTGGCCGTGAGGGGAAACTGCTCTAAAACCGCGATCGCGCTCGGGATCGCGTACTCGGGCAGTTTCTCTTGCAAGTCATGGCGAATCTCTCCCTTAAATCGAGTCAAACTGCTCCAAGGGAGTTGGAGACTCGGGCGATCGCGATTTTCCACGGGGGACTGTTGCGGGGAAGGTCGGCGAGCGTAAATATTGTAGAGGGGGGTATCGGCCAGCAAGGGATCTTGAACGATGTTGAGTTCGTATCCCTGCCCTTTCAGCAAGTCGGTAATGTCCTGCAATCTCCCCTCGAGATCGTGGACTTCAATGACGAGTTGCTCGATCTTCAGCCAATCCTTTGCTTGAATCCCTGCGAGGACATCCCCTTCGCTTTTTTCCACATCGATTTTGAGCAGATCGATCCGTTCGATGCCCCGATCGCGGATAATCTCGGATAGGGTTCTTAACTGACCGGTCAATTGCTGGCTTTGCAATCGTTCGGTTAAGAGTTCCTCGAGGCTTTCTGGCGATCGCGCCAGTTCTCGGGATTGTTGGTTAAGCAAGAAGGATTTAACCGTCTCTTTTTCTTCCCCCAGATCGGCAAACTGTCCGGAGATCGCGGAAAGATGGGGATAATAGGTAAATTCGACTTGTTGGGTTTCCTTCGCCAGACCGCAATTAAAGAGTTTGACATTGAGGTTGTAGAGTTCTGTATTGAAGCGCAGACAGTCGAAAATCGGCGGAATGGGTTCAAAGGCATAAACCTCGATATCGGGGCAAATTTGCGCCGCAAACAGGGTAAAGAGACCGATATTGGCTCCCACATCAAAGATACAATCTCCGGGAGCGATCGCGATGCCGTGCTGCAAGTAAGATTGTTCGCTAAAAATCTCTTGATACAAAAATTCGCTTTCCGATCGGTTTAGATGAGCGATCGTCATCCCGTTGGGGAATTCGTAGAGGTTGCGATCCGTTAATTCCCCTTTGGCTCTGAGTTCGGCTAATTTGAGAAGGGGAAAAGTTTGCTGGCGATCGGGGACGACATAAGCAACGATTTGTGGGTCTCCGGTGCGATCGCGCCGGACTTGCACCGCACTTTCTCGAATGGCAGAATGTTGCGATAAAATGGCTTCGATTTCTCCCAATTCAATGCGAAAGCCGCGAATTTTCACTTGATTGTCGATGCGCCCCAAATAGACTAGCTCCCCATTGGGAAGATACCGCGCTAAGTCTCCCGTTTTGTAGAGCTTTCCACTTGTCTCGTCAAAAGGATGGTCAATGAAGCGATCGCGGGTCAAATCCTCGCGGTTTAAATATCCTCGGGTCACGCCGCCTCCCCCAATATACATCTCCCCGCGCACGCCTTGGGGAACGGGTTGCAGATGGCGATCCAAGAGGTAAATTTGCAAATCCGGGATGGGAATGCCGATGGGACTGTGAGCGATGTTTAGGTCGGCTAAAGAGAGGGGGCGATAGGTGACGTGAACGGTGGTTTCCGTAATCCCATACATATTCACCAACTGGGGTTGGCGATCGCCGTGGCGTTGAAACCAAGGCGCAAGAGCGGACAGATCGAGGGCTTCGCCGCCAAAAATCACCCATCTCAAGTTCAGGTTGGCTCTCCCTACATCGTCGGCTTCGATCAGTTGGTAAAATGCCGAGGGGGTTTGATTGAGAACTGTCACTCCCTCGGAGGCTAAGAGTTTGTAGAAAGCTGAAGTATCTCGACTCGTCCAATAGGGAACGACAATGAGTCGTCCCCCATAGAGTAAAGCACCCCACATTTCCCATACCGAAAAATCAAAGGCATAGGAGTGAAATAGCGTCCAAATATCTGTTTCCTTGAAACCATACCAAGATTCCGTTGCCGTAAATAAGCGCACGACGTTTTCATGAGTGACCAAGACCCCTTTCGGCTGTCCCGTCGAGCCGGAAGTATAAATAACATAAGTAAGATTGCGAGATGTCGCTTCACTTTCTGGATTGTGGGAACTTTGCTCGGCAATTTTTTCCCAATCCGCATCCAAACGCAGGATTTCCCGGCAATGAGAGATTTTAGCCGCTAACTCGGATTGAGTCACCCAGATCTCGATCTGAGAATCTCGGGCGATATAGTCCAAACGAGCTTGGGGATTGGCGGGATCTAGGGGAACGTAAGCTCCTCCTGCTTTGAGAATGCCCAAGATACCGATAAGGGTTTCTAAAGAGCGCTCTACGCAAAGCCCTACTAAAGTATCGGGTTTGACTCCCAACCCTTGCAGGTAATGTGCGAGCTGATTGGCGCGTTCGTTTAATTCTTTATAAGTGAGTTGCCGTTCTTCACAACGAGCGGCGATCGCGTCGGGAGTCTTGTCCGCTTGCCAAGCAAACCACTCATGCAGGCAGCGATCGCTGGGTGCTGTTATTTCCGGTTGGGACATCACCAAGAGTTCTCTTTCTCGTTCCTCGAGGAGCGGTAAGAAACCCACCGGACATTCGGGAGTCTCCGCGATCGCTTTGAGTAAAGTCTGAAAATGTCCGGCCATGCGATCGATGCTCTCGGGTTGAAAGAGTCGGGTATTATATTCTAAAGTGCCTTGCATTGTCCCTTCCGCAGCTTCTTTTAAGGATAACGTGAGGTCAAAGGTCGCTCCTGCCGTCGGTTGGGCGAAGTTGAGGGGTTCGGCTTCAATTTTGGGAAAAGTAAGGCTCTCTTGGGGGGTGTTTTGCAGGACGAAGAGAACTTGAAAGAGAGGATTGTGACTGGAGTATCGTTCGACTGACAGGCTTTCTACGAGGCGATCGAAGGGAACGTCAGCACGAGTATGAGCCTCGAGAGTGGTTTGCTGAACTTGATGGAGTAGATTTAAAAAAGTAGGATTGTCAGGGATCTGAATGCGTAAGGACAATGTACTGACAAAAAAGCCGATGAGTTTCTCAGTTATAACAGGATTGCGATTGGCGATCGCGGTTCCGATAATGAGATCCTCTTGGTTGCTATAGCGAGAAAGCAAGATAGCAAATGCGGTTAGCAGGGTGACAAAGAGAGTGGTTTGCGATCGCCGACTCAGTGCTTTCAGGTTTTGGACGATCTCGCGATCGAGGGTAACGGGGACGATCCCTCCTTGAAAACTGGGCTCGGAGGTACGAGGAAAATCTGTTGGCAAATCTAACAGAGGGGGTGCGTCTGCAAGTTGCGATCGCCAGTATGCGAGTTGATCCTCTAAAACCTCCCCAGCTAAATATTGCTGCTGCCAGTGGGTATAATCGGTATATTGAACGGGCAAAGGCGGTAAAGGAGAGGAGAAATCTTGGAGAAATGCCCCGTAGAAAAGGGAGATCTCTTTCAGGAAAACCTGTATCGACCAATCATCGCTGATGATATGGTGCATGGTTATAAACAGGTGATGTTCGCGATCGCTTAAATGAATCAGCAGGCATTTCAACAACGGAGGTTGCGTTAGATCGAATGTCCAATTGCGTATTTCCGTAACGATTTCTTCGAGTTTAGTCGTTTGTTCTGTGGCGGGGAAGTCTTGTAAGTTAAGAATATCGAGGTTAAAAGGGAGAGAAGGCGCGATCGCCTGCACGGGAATGCCATCCACTTCAGCAAAGGTGGTTCGGAGAATGTCATGCCGTGCGATAATTTCTTGTATTGCCCTTTCCAAACACGAAACATCTATTTGCCCCCGCAAGCGAAACCCGCGAAAGAGGTTGTAAAGGGATTTATGGGTTTCTAGGCGATCGAGAAACCAAAGGCGTTTTTGGGCGAGAGAGAGGGAGATTTTGCTCCCGTTTGGCGTTTGTATCGGGACTAAAGGAGGTAAAGAAGTCCCGGTTTTTGCCGAGTCTAGGTATTCGGCAAATTGCGCGATCGCGGGTGCGTCAAAAATGGTTTTGAGGGGAAGATCGATGGCGAATCTTTCTGCAATCCGCGCTAAAATTTGACTGGCATGGAGCGAATTTCCTCCCAAGTCAAAAAAGTTATTTTCTCTGCCAATTTCTGGCAGGTTGAGAACTTCCAACCAAATCTGCGTTAATTTTTCTTCCGTGGGAGTGCGAGGAGGGACGATCTCGAGATCTGAAGGGAATAAACTCGGGGGTTGGGGAAGCGATCGGCGATCGATTTTCCCCGTTGCGGTTAAGGGTAAGGATTCCAACCACAGGAAAGTCGCAGGAATGGCATAATCGGGCAATCGTTCGGCTAAAATCTCTTTTAAGGCGTTAATTGTCGGTTTGTTATGGGGATGGGTAGGGGTAAGATAAGCGACGAGCTGGCGATCGCGAACTATTCCTCCCTCATCGGTTTTCGCCACGACAACGGCTTCTCGCACCGATTCCAAACCCAACAAAACCGACTCGACTTCCCCAATTTCCACCCGATAGCCGCGAATCTTCACCTGAAAATCTTTGCGACCCAAATGTAGCAGGCAACCATCGGACAAAAATCGACCCAGATCTCCGGTTTTGAAATAAGTGAAATTTTCATCTCGGATAAAGACCCTCTCGGTGAGTTCCGGTTGCTGCCAATACCCCGAAGCGACGCGATCGCTGCAAACGACGATTTCTCCCACTTCTCCGGGAAGGACTTCCTTTCCAGACTCGTCCCAAAGCAGGACTTCGGTGCCCTCCACTGCATATCCCGCAGGCACCGTACTTCCTGTCAGCACGGTTTGTCGGGTAATGGGAAATTGTCGCACCGGAGAGATTTCCGTGCCGCCCAAATTGACCATGAGGGTGCATTGGTCGTTAAAATGTTGCTGAAACAGTTCGGCATCCTGTCGATAAACGGTTTCGCTGCCAATTTGGATCAGTCGCAAGTTGGGAAAATGTCCTCGTCCCTGCAAAGTTGCCGCAAAGTGTCGAAATAAGGTCGCAACAGCAAACATGACCGTAATTTCATTCTCTCGCAACCATCCCCCCAACTGGTGTAAACCGATTTGTTTGACATCGAGAGGAAATAAAGCCGCACCATTCAATAAAGCACAGTATATATCCCGCACGGCTCCCCCAAAAGCCGCCGAATATAACAGGGAAAAGCGATCGCTTGCGGTCATTTCCCCACTATTGCTATAGTTCCGATAGAGATTGAGAACGTAGCGATGGGTTTGCATCACCCCTTTCGGTCGTCCTGAAGAACCAGAAGTGTAGAGAATATAAGCCAAATCCTCGGGAGAAGATTGAATGTCTAAGTTGTCCTCGCAGGTTTGACGATCGCGAGTATCGAGCCAAAAAATCTCCCCTTCGATACGGTTCAGAGCCAAATTTTCAGCTTGCTGGCGATCGCTCAAAATCAGTTTTGCTTGGGAATCTGCCAAGATCGAATTGAGGCGAGATTCGGGCCAGGTTATATCTAAAGGAACGTAAAATTTTCCCGCTTTGAGTACCCCTAACATGGCAGCGATCGCTTCGATTCCCGTTGCTAATAAAATCGCGATCGGCTCTGCACCCACTCCTCGTTTTTCTAAGATATTCCGAGCAATTTGATTCGCGAGGCAGTTTAATTCATAATAGGTCAGCGATCGCGCTCCATCTTGGATGGCGAGGCGATCGCCGTCACGGAGAACTTGTTCTTGAAACCTTTGAGGAATCGAGCGATCGAGAATCTCTAAACCCAGAGGGGGAACGATGGTGGATGGCGGGGTTATCATCGGGACGCAATCTCCTCGAATGCAGAGAGTACGGGATTAATGACCTTAATGCGATCTAAAAAATGTTGGATGGCAGAACATTGAGTTTGAGCTTGCAACCAATCCAGTAAAATAGGGACTTCCGTACAGCCCGCAATCAGAGAATCGATCGCCAAAAGATTTGGGGAGTCAAACTCATTCTTATTTCTACTTGAATCGGAAGGAATTGCCAAGAGCAAGCGAAATAATTCTTCAACTTTCCGATAAGCGTAATCGCGATCGAAGGCTTTCACTCCCCGATAAATGGCATCCATGAGCATCTCTTGAGGGCGCTCCGATAATTGTTGATATTCGATTCCCCGTTGTTTGAGGGGATTGACGTAAATTTTACCCCTTAGCGTGGCACTGGTGGCTAAAAGTAACGGTTTATGAAGTTGATTTCTTTCCAGAGTAGCCGCAACGGCTTCCATGAGGGTAATATATTGCAGGGACTCGGCGACCGTGGGATACCGTTTTTGTAAATTGGCTTGAATTTGGGGCAGAAAGTAATGCACGGCATTACAGAGTAAAATAACGAGACAATGGGAAGAATTGCCGCTTAAATATTCACGAGCTCGAGCGATCGCGTCGGACAGTCCTTCAACGAGATGGCGATGGAGAGGGATACCTTGAATCTTGCGATGGGGTTCTGCCATCACCGTCATGCGATTGGGAATCGAACAGGCTTGATAGAGGAGGATTTCTCGACGATCGCCGAAGTATTCACAGGCTAGATCGAAACCCATCGCCCCGGCAAGAGGTCCCATGCCTCCCATGAGAATGAGAGGGGGTTGAGAAGGGAAAGGCGGTTGATAGGAAAAAACCTCAATGGGATAATCTCCATCCTCCGGATATCGACCCCAATCGCTATAGGATTGGGAGATAATTCTCAGGCGATCGATATAGTTCGCAACTGCCTCGCGAACTCGAGTTTCCTCGGACAACTGATGCCAAGCATTGACTTTAGCGAACTCCCATGAGGGTAGAGTTTTGGGCTGCATTTTTCTCTCGTTCCATTGCGGTTGTTAGAGATTTCATCACTTGACCGATACGATGCAAGTATTCTTGAAAAAGCTGCCGTGCTTGTTGATAATCAATTCTCGTATTGGTTGCCGCACAATAAGCATTTAGAGCTTTAACCACCACGAGAAAATGATCCACTTCCGTTTCCTCGGCAACATGAGCATAAATATATTTTAATGCCGTTTCTCGCTCGTCAGAAGAGAAAGTATAATGGCGATCGATAAAAGCGGAAAAAGCCTTCAGAGCAAGATTGTATTCGGCATGATTGTAAATTTCAGAAAACATATTGGTCAACAGTCCGATCGCAATATCGGAGACCACCATATTTTCATAAATCCAGCCGCGAAATTCTCGTGCTTCTGGGAGGCAATATTGCTCTAAAGACCAGGGAAAATCTCCCAGTAATTGCTCGGCAAAATCATGGTAAAGTCGAGCGTGAGTTTCTCCCCCATAATCCAAGCCTAAATCTTCGTAGCTCGTTTCGGCATTATAAGCACTGGCTAACATGAATTGTTCGCGAATGGTAGAATTTGCTTCATTCATGGCTAACCGTTGCAACCGACAGGATAAACCGTAAATTGCCAGCATTTTGAGATGAGTTGCTTTCCAACTGTTGAGGAACAGTGCTAAGTTTTCGGAAGACCAGTGCCAAGAAGGCAACAAGCAAAAACAATTCTCGATTTTCTCGAGAGAATTTTGTTCGGAGATAACACTTTCCTGCAAGGCAAAACGCAATTCGCGATCGCCCACTAAGTCACTCAGCTCGTTTATGTAAATACTTAAGGAATTGTTCATCAGGCAAGCAAAAAACAGTTAGTTCGATTTTTTTTATGCTTTCGCCACCCTAGCATATTTTTTGGGATACTCCCGCTACCCTCTCAAATTTTTTATCGCGCGATCGCGAATTCGTTACGATGCTAGGTGAGAGTCCGTTTTCTATCACCTTATATGTCAAGACAACGATCGGGGTTAATCGATGATTGCGATCGCGATCGCCTATAAATTGTGGGTGCATTTTGACTTTCCCCTAAACTGGAGAATTGATACTCTTATCATGTCACCATCTCAATCTCGGAGGATGAAAAAAGAAGTGCGATCGCCTCGTTTTGTGTTGAGTAGCGTTCTTGTTGTGCTCGTGCTACTCTGTTTCTGCGAACCTGTTTTCGCTCATTCAGGACATTCCCATCAGCGCAACGTTTCTCCCCCCGTGCCAACTCCAAAAACGTCTCCATCAGAAATGAATGTGGAGAGGACAGAACAACCCCATAACCTCAAAATAACTCAACCCACTCCTTCTGTAGAAACCAGTCCTTTAGAGGGCGAGATTCCTGAGTCAAACCCAACCATTAATTTTATTACGTTGATGGGAGAGGGGCTATTTGTTTTGCTATTTATCGTCCCCCTTGCTCTAACCTGGCTCAAACGAAACTATCATCAAAATAATTAAGTTAATTATATTGTGCTCGTGCCCATGAATAAAGTCCGCTTGCGCCAACTTCACTATCGTTTTGCGCCGATTTTTTTCTTTCCTTTGTTATTAACCGTCCTCACGGGTTC
>JBFRWJ010000319.1:0-13327 GCA_051439525.1 Spirulina sp.
ACTCTTGCTTTTCGAACTAAATTGATCCCGTCGTTTGGTCGAGCGAAGAGCGAGATAGCTATCCCAATTCTGCTCATGTTGATTCTTTGGGTTTGGGAGAAGCCAGCGATCGCGAGATTTAGGAGTATGCCAAAATTCATCATTTTACAATCGTAACAAAAGATGCCGATTTCAGCGAATTGGTGTTCATTTTGGGCGTGCCTCCCAAGGTTATTTGGATTCGTCGCGGCAACTGTTCGACCAATGCGATTGAAACTATTTTAAGAGATAATTATGGCACGATCTCTGCTTTCTGCGACGAAGCTGAATTAGGCGTATTAACCTTATTTTAGCGATCGCGAAGTCCGCCAAATTGCCACCGATGCGATCGCACAACTCCAAGAACAAAACACCGACAAAGAAGAATAAAACGAAATTGATCGCCAATGCGGATCGCCAGCAGATTATGAAGGAGAAGAATTCATCAGTGGAGATATTTGAAAATAGAAAAATTTTGCAGGAAAGCGATTGTATAATCAGATAAACGCGATCGCTCTCAAAATGGCAAAACTTCCGATTGAAATCATAAATTTTCTCGGTCAATTAAAACAGCAAGCCCTAGATATCGTTGATGAATCTCTCGCTCTAGAACTCCAAATTTTTGAGCGATTTGGAGAAACAGAAGAAACCCTTCCCGCTTTAGAAGAAATGAAAAATGCTGGAGAAGATGCCGAATCTGCCTATTCTCAACTGTCTAACCTTCAGCTACAAATTGCTAAAATACAACCCTCTGCCCCTGCTGACGTGCTACAGTTGTTAACAAGAGCGATCGAGCGATCGCAACTCCGAATTCCCGCATTAGAGCGAAGCATTCAAGAAGTCAAACAAGAATACAGTCTGTAAATTATCATGAATAATCAACCCCAAATTCCCGACGCAGAAACATCGCAACGCTTGTTAAATAATCTTCGTCGCACGCGCTTAGAAGTTCGCGAAGTCAACTTAGAGCTTGCAGAAATTAATGCAAGATTAGAAAATTATCTTCGTCAACAACAGTTAGAACGAGTTAGAAAAATATTAATTAGTTGATTGGCATCGAAGCGATCGCCCAAATCCAAGAACAAAATACCGACGAAGAAGAATAAAACGAAAGCGATCCTAATGTCCGCTTTAGCTGAGGAATAAAATGACTCATTCCCATCATCTCGACTCTAACTCTCTCCAAGCCTACCGATATCGCGTGCATTTGCTCGCCCGCGAACTTTGGCAAGAAAAGAACCCCCTCAAACGGCTCAACATTACCCTACAATTGGCAGACGCAACTACCCATTTAGCCAAACTGGAAGCAGAAGTATTGCAAGAACAATACAATCGAGAATTTGAACGAATTTTACAAGACGGAGAGAAATCGGAGAAGGCGATCGCTCAACTCCAAGAACAATACGTTGACGACGAAGAACAAAACGAGATCGATCGCCAATGCGGATCGCCAGAAGATTATGAAGGAGAAGAATTCATTGATATGACAGATTGGGTCAAAAATGGAAATCAAATTTAGAAAAAGTGCGGTGCAATTTTTACGCAAACTCGATGAAGCTACCACCAACCGAGTGCGAGAAAAAATTCTCATTCTAACCAATGCGATCGAACAAGAAGGAGAGATCCCCTTTCAAACCTTAGACATTAAAAAACTTAAAGGCAAATGGATTGGCTTTTTCAGAATTCGCGTCGGCGATATCCGCATCATTTTTCAGTGCGATCGCGAGGAACAACAAATCCTCATCTATGACATTCAGTTCCGAGGAGATGTTTATAAAAAATAACCGATTGCGATCGCTCTCCTCAAATAAATTCAACATGATTCTCCATTGTCATCTCTGAAATGTCCTCAATCGTTAATACTTGGTCGTAGAAATGCAATTGGAAATATTCTAATATTGGACTGATTCGTAATTTTCATTATACTTTCAGATTTCAGACAAGAAATGCGATCGCAGCCAAATTTCTCAACCCAAGCGATCGCCAGCCCCCCCCAACCGCGATCGCCAAAAGCAACGCGACTGATAAGTAATTATGCTTGTTGGGAATGAATTCAATAAGTTTATTCTTTCCCAGAGAGGAGAACTTCCGGTCAAGTTAAACGGATACTATAAATAAATGTAACAAAATGGTATGTCTTGAGATAGGGATGAAGGAAACCCGAGTCACAGACTCTCTGGGCTGGATATCCCGAAAGAGACCAAAAATGTCTCTCGAGACAGACACCCCGATCGCAACGGCAACGTTAGGATTGGGAGTATTTTAGAAAAACAATAGGAGATCCGTTACCAATGCAGGAACTTGCAGTTCGTCCGGAACAGGAATTTGATTTTACAAGCGAAACTTACAAAGACGCCTATAGCCGAATTAACGCCATTGTCATTGAAGGGGAACGAGAAGCCCACGGCAATTACCTCTCAATGGGCGAACTGTTACCCGACCATAAAGACGAGCTAACCCAACTCGCCAAAATGGAAAAACGCCATGAAAAAGGCTTTACCGCTTGCGGCAAAAACCTCAGCGTTGCTCCCGATATGGACTTTGCTAGAGAATATTTCTCCCAACTCCACGGCAACTTCCAAAACGCCTATAAAGAAGGCAAACTCGTCACCTGCTTCCTCATTCAATCTCTGATTATCGAAGCCTTTGCGATCGCGGCTTACCACAAGTACATTCCCGTTGCCGATCCCTTCGCCAAAAAGATCACCGAAGGCGTGGTCAAAGACGAATACACTCACCTGAACTTCGGGGAAAAATGGCTGCAAGCGCATTTTGAGGAATCTAAAGCCGAACTCGAGGAAGCCAATAAGCAAAACCTGCCCCTCGTTTGGAAAATGCTGAACCAAGTGACCGAAGACGCTCGCACTCTCGGCATGGAAAAAGAAGAACTCGTGGAAGACTTCATGATCAGCTACGGCGAAGCCCTCTCCAATATCGGCTTCTCCCCCCGGGAACTCATGAAAATGTCCGCCTATGGCTTGAGTGCGGCTTAAGCAAAACGTCGCAATATTTTAGGGGCGATCGGCGCGATCGCCCCTCTTTTGCGACAAAATTTTGATACCATCTTAAAAAGTCTTTACTTTTTTTTAACTTAGACACTCACGCCCGATACGAGGTTTCATAGCGAGCAATCAATGTTTGGTCTTATCGGTCATTTAACTAGCTTAGAACACGCCCAAGCCGTTGCCCACCGACTCGGTTATCCCGAATATGGCAATCAAGGCTTGGATTTTTGGTGTTCTGCGCCCCCGCAAATCGTCGATGATATTACGGTCAAGAGTGTAACGGGACAAACGATTCAAGGGAAATACGTCGAATCCTGCTTCCTGCCGGAAATGCTCTCCCAACGCCGAATTAAAGCCGCCATTCGCAAAATTCTTAATGCTATGGCTTGCGCGCAAAAAAATGATATTGAGATTACTGCCCTCGGAGGCTTTTCCTCGATTATTTTTGAGAACTTCAATCTCAAAGAAAACAAGCAAGTTCGCGGCGTAGAACTCGATTTTTCTCACTTCACCACTGGCAATACCCATACCGCTTATATTATCTGCCGACAAATCGAAGCAGCTTCCCGCGCTATTGGCATTGACCTAGCCCGAGCCACGGTTGCCGTCTGCGGCGCAACCGGAGATATTGGTAGCGGGGTTTGTCGCTGGCTGGACAAAAAGACCGACGTACAAGATTTATTGTTAATCGCTCGCAACCAAGAACGCTTGCAAAGTCTACAAGATGAATTGGGACGCGGGAAAATTCTCAGCCTTGAAGAAGCGTTACCCCTTGCCGATATTGTCGTTTGGGTTGCCAGCATGCCTCGGGGGGTCGATATTGGCGAAATTCCTCTGAAAAAGCCCTGTTTGTTAATTGACGGGGGCTATCCCAAAAATTTAGATACGAAAATTCAGCAGCCCGGGGTTTACGTCCTCAAAGGCGGTATTGTCGAACATTCCCTCGATATCGACTGGAAAATCATGGAAATCGTGGAAATGGATGCCCCCGATCGCCAGTTATTCGCCTGTTTTGCCGAAGCCATGCTCTTAGAATTCGAGCAATGGCATACCAATTTCTCTTGGGGACGCAATCAAATTACCGTCGAAAAAATGGAAAAAATCGGCGCAGCCTCAGTCAAACACGGCTTCCAACCCTATCAGCTAATGGGGAAAGGATGAAGGATGAAGGATGAAGGATGAATTTGTCCTCTTTCGCGACTCCCAACTTTCCAACTCAAACCCTAATCCCTGCTCATGCCTGCTACCAAGAATCGACCGTTTTTATTGGATTTTGAAAAACCCCTGAACGAGTTAGAGTCGAAAATCGACCAAATTCGCGAACTCGCTCGGGAAAATAATGTGGATGTTTCCCAAGAAATTCGCGACTTGGAAACCAAAGCCGAACAACTGCGGGAAGAAATTTTTAGCAGCCTCAGTCCCTCCCAACGGCTCAAACTCGCCCGCCATCCCCGTCGTCCTTCAACTTTGGATTACATTCAAGCCATCGGAGACGATTGGTTTGAACTGCACGGCGATCGCGGCGGTTATGACGATCCCGCCCTCGTGGGGGGCGTGGCCCGCTTGGGGGGAATGCCCGTGGTGATGATGGGACACCAAAAAGGCCGGGATACCAAAGATAATGTCGCGCGCAATTTCGGCATGGCTTCCCCTGGGGGCTATCGCAAAGCCATCCGCCTGATGGAACACGCCAACCGCTTCCGCATGCCGATTTTAACCTTTATCGATACTCCCGGGGCTTGGGCGGGGGTGGAAGCGGAAAAATTAGGACAGGGAGAAGCGATCGCCTATAACCTCCGGGAAATGTTTGGCTTTGATGTTCCCATTCTCTGTACCGTGATCGGGGAAGGCGGATCCGGAGGGGCATTGGGGATCGGGGTGGGCGATCGCCTGCTCATGTTCGAGCATGCCGTCTATACCGTCGCCACTCCCGAAGCCTGCGCGGCCATTCTCTGGAAAGATGCCGGAAAAGCCCCCCAAGCTGCCACTGCTTTGAAAATTACCGCTCGCGATCTCAAAGAGTTGGGCATTCTCGATATTATCCTGAGCGAACCTTCAAGCGGCGCTCACGCCGATCCCCTCGGTGCCGCCGCCATTCTCAAAGAAGCCCTGCAACAGAATTTAGAAAGCCTCCTCGCCCTGACCCCCCAACAGCGCAAGGATTTACGCTACCAAAAGTTCCGGCAAATCGGTAAATTTCACGGGGGGAGTTGAGCGTCGATCGCGATCGCGTTGGAGTAATGGGCGATCGGTCAGAGAAAAACCAAGGTTTGTTCTCCACGAACGATCTCAAACTGCTATACTAAGAAACGTAACATTTGTTTACAATATTTTTTGGGTTCGGGGAATTGGCTTCCGATTTCCCCAAAACTTTCTGGCTGTCAAATTGTTGACTCAATGTTTGCAATTGCGCCATGCAAATGAGCCAACCGCAAATGAACCTTTGCGAATTGACAATCGACCCGTTCTTTGGTTAAGTGAGAAAGGTGTGGGGAAGTGACCGTCTGTTGAATTCAAAATTCAAAAATTTTGAATTGATAATTTTGAATTGTGAATTTTGGAGTGACAGGCTCGAATTCAAGAATTTTGTCTTGAGGATACTCTATTCCGAAACTTTAACGGTTTGATGAATTCCAACCCCAATCAAAATCGCGCTGTTATCACGGGTGCGAGTAGTGGAATTGGAAAAGCGACCGCTCTTGCTTTTGCCAAGGCCGGAATTGATGTGGCTCTCGTCAGTCGCTCTCGCGAAAAGCTGCAAGCTGTCGTTGAAGAAGCGCAAAATTATGGCGTTGAAGCCAAAGCCTATGTTGTGGATCTGGCCAAAGTCGAGCAGGTCAAAACCGAAATTGAGGCGATCGCCGCCGATTTTGCTCCCATCGATATTTTGGTGAACAATGCCGGCATGGGCTATACGGGGACATTAAGAGAAACGCCCCTCGCCGATTGGCAACAAACGATCGATCTCAATCTCACCAGCGTTTTCCAATGTATTGTAGGCATTTTGCCCCAAATGCGCGATCGCGCTAAAGGCACGATTATTAATGTGGCCTCGATTGCCGGTAAAACGCCCTTTCCCGGTTGGGGCGCTTACAGTGTCAGCAAAGCCGGACTGATTGCCCTCTCGAAAACCTTAGCTGCCGAAGAACGCCCGAGCGGGATTCGCGTGGTGGCGTTTTCTCCGGGTGCCGTAAATACGCCAATCTGGGATACTGATACGGTGCGCGCCGATTTCGATCGCACCGCCATGCTTACCCCAGAAATTGTCGCTCAATCCATTCTTCATGCTGCCCTATTACCCGAGGGGGCAGTAGTCGAGGATATTACCTTAATGCCCAGTGGAGGGGCTTTATAAGGAGGAGGGATGAAGAATGAAGGATGAAAAAACACTCGATTCATCCCAATACCTTCTCAAACCTTTTCCCTTCCATTTTCTGCCTCTAGCATTATTCGCCGACCGTATTTTTCAACAACTTTACTATGACCATTGCTACTTCTAACGGGGCGACCCGTCCTAATTCTCTTGCTCTCAATGGCAATAATCTTTCGATTCAGAGTTCCTCCCGAGATGTACCAACCCGTCCCGATCGCTCGACCCACAACGGCCAGCAAGCCGAAGTGCATCCCGCCTCAGAAGAAGCGAAAGGGCAAATGATGGATGCCGTGTACAAAATCTTGGAAGGGGTCGGAGAAGACCCCGAACGAGAAGGCCTCCTGAAAACTCCCAAACGAGTGGCAGAAGCGATGCAATTTCTCACCCAAGGATACAATCAATCCTTGGAAAAGCTCGTCAATGGTGCAATTTTTGACGAGGGACACAATGAAATGGTACTGGTGCGAGATATTGATTTCTTCAGCCTTTGCGAGCATCACATGCTTCCTTTCATGGGACGCGCTCACGTTGCTTACATCCCCAATCAAAAAGTCGTCGGACTGAGCAAATTAGCTCGCATTGTCGAAATGTACGCCCGTCGCTTGCAGGTTCAAGAACGGTTGACCCGCCAAATTGCCGAAGCCATTAAAGAAATTTTAGACCCTCAAGGGGTGGCAGTTGTCATGGAAGCCTCCCACATGTGCATGGTCATGCGCGGCGTCCAAAAACCCGGTTCTTGGACGGTAACGAGTGCCATGGTAGGCGTATTCCAAGAAGAGCAGAAAACCCGCGAAGAGTTCTTGAGCTTAATTCGCCATCAACCGAATTTTTAAGTGGGTAATGGGTAATGGGTAATGGGGACATTATCGCCTCTTCTCCTGTTGCCTGTTACCTTAATACAGCAAAGAGTTGGGCAACCTTGGCTAAATCTTTATCTCCAGGCGATCGCTCGACACCACTCGATAAGTCAATCCCATCGGGACGAACTCGAGCGAGGGCGGCGAGAATATTATCGGGAGTCAATCCCCCGGCTAAAAACCAAGGCTGGGTTGGCTGAAAATCTTGTAGTACCTGCCAATCGAGGGTTTTTCCCGTTCCTCCCCGTTGATGGGGATGGTAGGCATCGAGGAGAAAGGTGTCGATCGCTCGCGGGTAATTTTTCACCCCTCCGAGATCTGCCAGAGTTTGGATGCGCAAAGCTTTAATTAACTCTGTCCTTGGCAGTTGCTGACGCAGTTGCTGGCAAAATTCTGGGGATTCGTCGCCGTGGAGTTGGACTCCCGTGAGGCCCGTACTGTTAGCGATCGCAGCGATCGCCGGGATATCGCAATTGACAAAAACGCCAATCTTATCGACGCGAGGGGGGAGTTGCCGAATAATCTCCCCCATTTTTTCGGGAGGAAGATAGCGCGGCGATTTTTCCACACAGATAAATCCGAGCGCTGTCGCCCCCAATTCCGCGATCGCGCATCCCTGCTCGGCTTTGGTAATCCCACAAATTTTAATTCTCATTTTTTTTGTCAGTTTGTCGCCAATTGATAATTAATAATTGATAATGAATAATTGATAATCAAGAATTGATGATCAATGCCGTCCGATGACTCCTTTCGCCGCAAGAGAAAGCGCCGTAGCGATCGCTCTTTCCCGTCGCTAAATTCATCGCAACGCAACTCTCGCGAACCTAAGAACCGAGAGCGGATGCTCCCTCCCGGTGCGTCTCCCTCGAGACCGAGCAATTTTCCCGAATTTCCCAAGCGTTTGCGTCCATTGCGATCGAATCGTTCTCGTTTGTCCAGTCCCCCCAGTCGCATTGCCAGCGATCGCGGTTTTTCTCCGGCCCGAGGGAATGTTTGGCGAGAAGGCGATCCCTCCGGGTTTCGCCGCCGATCGGGATGGGAACGGTCATCTTCTCCACCGCATCAGCGAGAGCCACTATCGGCTAGGGCGCGTTGGGAAGCCCGAGTGAACCACTCTGTCGATCGCGCTTCGGCGCTTACCGTTGCACCGAAACCGACGGTTTCTTCTTCGTCTTTTTCTTATTTACTCCTATTGTACGGCGTTCGCTGTGCCATTTTGGGTATTGGGTTGAGCGCGATCGCGGGAACCCTGATCGCCGCGATCGATCCGTCCAGCCAGCGCGAGGGGGTGCGCGCACCTATTGTCAGGCAAGAAGAAAAAATCATCGATCCCCTAGTGGCCGCGATGTCCGGACAATTGGGAGAAGAGATCGTACCCCTCAAAAATAAAATCGAGACGATTGCCCGTCAAAATCCCCGCTACGATCTGGGGGTATTTTTACTCGATTTGGATACAAAAGCCTATGTGAATTGGCAAGGAACCCAACAATTTTCTGCGGCCAGTACCATTAAAGCGCCGATTCTCATTGCTTTTTTTCAAGATGTCGATGCCCGGCGGGCGCGCATCCACGAAACATTAATCATGGATGAAGAGTCAATTGTTGGGGAAGCGGGACGGATGCAATATCAACCCGTGGGGAGTAAGTTTTCGGCGAAGGAAACGATCGAAAAAATGATTGTTGTCAGTGACAATACGGCAACCAATATGATTATCAAACGTTTGGGCGGTATTAACGCACTCAATCAGCGTTTTCGCGACTGGGAATTAACATCCACGAGGATGAACGATCTCCTCCCGGATGTTGAGGGCAAAAATGTGACGAGTCCTGTAGATCTGGCTAAGGTTTTACTGATGGTCAATCAAGGAAAATTGGTGTCCTTGCGATCGCGCGATCGCTTGCTTAATATTATGCGGCAAGTGGAAAATCGACAATTATTACCCCAAGGGTTGGGGACGGGGGCGAGTATCGCTCACAAAACGGGAAATATTGGTTCGTTAATCGCTGATGCGGGCTTAATCGATACCCAAACGGGAAGACGTTATATTGCTGTGGTCATGGTAAAACGAGAATATAACGATCGCGGCGCTCGAGCCATCGTTCAACAAATTTCCAAGGAAGCCTATCAGTATTTTAATCAACCGACACCCACTCCCAATACAACTATCGTACCGAGGGAAGAGCGGGAATCTCTGGCTTGGGACACTCCATCTATTTTTGATAATTAATCAGCTATGAAATTTACAATTCTTGCCCTATTGGCAACGAGTTTATCGGGATCGCTCACCTTTTCGGAGAATTTGCGGCCGAGTTCTTTACTCGATGTTCCTGCCTCTTCTCTGGAAATTGCCCATTACGATCCGACCGTGATGGAGGCTTTAAATCAAGCGATTCTTGCCGATCCCAATAATGCAGAGGCTTATCACAATCGTGGTTTATTGTGGATTCACGTTGAGGATTATCCTAAAGCGATCGCGGATTTTAGCGAGGTCATTCGCATCGAACCTGATAATGCGAAAGCCTATAATTATCGAGGGACGGCGTTATTTTGGAGTCGGCAGTATGAGGAAGCAATGCAGGATTATCACCGCGCCATCGAACTCGATGAAACTTTAGCGATCGCTTATTTTAATCGCGGCTATCTTCATCGGCAGTTGGGAAATAATCGGGAAGCGATCGCGGATTTTAGAAGCGGTGCGGAATTATCTCGCCAACAAGATAATGAGGAGGCTTATCAACAGGCTGTAGCAATTATTCGCGATTTAGAAAGAATCTCGCAATTAAGTTTAGAATCTTTATTCGATCGCGGTGTAGCCAAAATTGAGCAGGGAGATTTTTTAGGGGCAGTTTCTGACTTTAATCAAATTTTACCCCATAGTCCGAACAAAAGTCAAGTTTATTATTATTTGGGTTTGGCGCGGATGGGTTTAGAAGATTATCGAGGCGCGATCGTCTATTTTGATGCTGCTATTGAGCAGGATTCTGGCTTTATCGAGGCTTATAATCAACGGGGAGAAGCTGCCATAAACTTGTCAGATTGGCAAGCTGCATTAAGGGACTTTGAACAAATTTTAGACCTCGATCCGGAGTTTGCGCGAGCTTATTACAATCGCGGACGAGTTCGCTTGCAAGATGAGGATTTAACAGCCGCACTAGAAGATTTTAATACCGCGTTAAACCTCGATTCGACTATTGCTGAGGCCTATCGCGATCGCGGTATTGTTTACGCTCAAATGGAGGAAGAAGAACGAGCGATCGCCGATTTGCAAAAAGCTGCCGAACTTTTTTCAATCCAAGGAGATACGGTGAGCTATCATCAGAGTTTGGCTTATATTCAAGCCATTGAAAATTCACTATAGATATGTAGATCGTTCGATTGCGATTGGGAATACAATAGTAGAGTTTAATGTTGAGCATAGAAGCCTTGAAAGATTTCAATCGAGAGATTCCACAGCAACTACTGGATATTGTTGACAAAACAAGGAGTAATGTATTTTCATGGCGAGGCCAATTTTCGCCACAACTCATTGAAACCTTCCTTGAATTTTATTGTCTTCCTAATTCAAATGTTCTCGATCCTTTTGCCGGAAGTGGAACGGTTTTATTGGAAGCAGGAAAACTCTCGCTAAAAGCATGCGGTTGTGAAATCAACCCAGCCGCTTTACTGATGAGTAAAATATACGAGCTTATCAATGAACCTAACAAAAAAGATATTCTAAATTTATTAAAACAAGAATTGGAACAAGAGTTTCCTATCAGAATATTGATAGGACATGAAGAAAAAATACAGAATTTAGAAGAGAAGATGCTAAAGATAAGAAGTCATCTCGATCGCAGGACAATAATATTATTTGAAGCTCTAATTATTCTTCTCGATCTTGGAAATCATGAAATCACCAATGAGTTGATTCAAAGTCGATTCATTAATTTATCTAAAATTGTCAAAGCTCTTCCTTGTTCAAACAAAACAATTAAAGTTTATTTCTCCGATGCAAGAGCTTTACCTTTTGAAAAGAATACAATGGATTTTATCATTACTTCTCCACCCTATATTAATGTTTTCAACTATCACCAAAATTATAGAAAATCTGCTGAATTTTTAGGCTGGGATATCCTAAAAATAGCTAGATCTGAAATTGGCTCTAATAGAGCAAACCGAGGAAATCGCTTTTATACTGTCATTCAGTATTGTTTGGATATAGCAAATGTTTTACAGGAGCTTTCAAGAGTTAGCAAAAAATTTGCGCGTATTGTATTGATTGTTGGCTATGAGTCGAATGTACTTGGTATTCCTTTCTATAATGCTGATATTATTGAAAGGATAGGGACGGAATCTGGATTATATCAAAAAGTCTTAAGACAGAAAAGAAAATTTAAGAATAAATTTGGCAAGATTATCAGAGAAGATATAATAAATTTCAGCAATTTAAAAAATTGTTGTGTCGATATTGACTCAATTGCGAGAAATGTGGCTCTGGATATTTTAGAACAAAGTGTTAATCTAGTTTCCTCTAAAAATCGTCATAATTTGGAAGATGCGATTGAAAAAGTTTTTGACATTGGAAAAACACAAGTTTTAAACCCCGATCGCAATCTCTATAGACTCGAGCCAATTGCAATTGGCTCGGGATCGTTGCTGGAATCAATAAGCATTTTGTAATTCTGTATAAGTGAATTTTTGTGGTTTTCAATTTGTATTACAGAACCAGATAAATCACTTGATACATTATAAATATCACTTCGATATTGTGTTCCTAAAAGTTTTGTTTGTGGCGTTTTTATTTCCACCAGTGCAACATTCCCACTAAGATCATTGGAGCATAAAAAATCAATAATATTTCCACCTTTATTGTTGATTCCTTTCCCTCCAACATAGGCTTTATCTTTTATCACAACTACAGGAAAAGAAAAGATTTGTGCAAAGACAAAAGTATTTTCAGATAGAAGGTTATGCCAAAATTCTTCGTTACTGTTATTTTGGTTGTTTTCCCAGATATTCAAAACATTTTTGAGGTTATTCAATCCAACTGCTGCATTCAATTTTTGTAGCTCATCTAATTTAAACTTTTCCAGAATTGTAATAAAATCTTCAAGCCTTTGTTTGAATGCTTTTCTTAATTCATTAACAATATGAGGAGTTAAACCTAGTTTTTGCGCAATTGTCTGAAGAGTCTTGATATTGAGAAAGCGTTTGTTCAAGTTCTGAAACAGCTTTAGTTCGACCAACCACATTTGCCCATCGTTCAAGAATATCTCTTCGAGCCTTTTGGTCTGGAATTCCAGTCATTGTATACACTTTCCATGCTTCATTCAAAGCATCTCTAAAACTCCAATTTGGTTCAATAATAACTCTTCTGCTCATCTGTAAAAAGACTATTCCTCCTTAATGAATTACGATCGCAAATCAATAAACAAACAGGGATACGGTTTGACGCATCCCTGTTTTCATTTTAGCTAATTTGTAAGCAATCAAATCATTGCTTCTTCCTTCACCAACTTATCCCAACCCAAATCCTTGAGGGAATTGTTGCGACGGAGAGGACGAGTCACCAATTCTAAAATATCTCGTGCATTGGTAAATCCGTGCATTTGAGCAAAGGTAAATTCTACCGACCATTTGGTATTAATTCCCCGTGCTTCTAAAGGATTTGCGTGTGCCATTCCCGTAATAACTAAATCCGGATTTAACTCGTAAATACGCTGAATTTGGTTGTAATTGTCAGGTTTTTCCACAATTTTAGGTGCGGGAACTCCCATCTCTTCACAGGTTTTAGCTAACAAATCCAGTTCTGCTTTTTGATAGCGTTTATCCATGTAAGGAATGCCAATTTCAGGAACCGTCATTCCCGCACGAATGAGGAAACGTGCCAAAGAAACTTCAAGTAAATTATCTCCCATGAAGAAAACAGATTTACCGCGAATGAGTTGGAGATAGTCCTCCATACTTGCCCAAATTGCTGCTTCTCGTTCTTCTGATCCGTGGGGTTCGATAGTATAGACCGAGCACATTTTCTCGATCCATGCACGAGTCCCGTCGGGTCCGATGGGGTAAGGCGCACCAAGTCAATTACATTT
>JBFRWJ010000320.1:0-3863 GCA_051439525.1 Spirulina sp.
GCGTGGATGTGGTATCACCGGGTTATTGGGGAAGAAAAATGCCCCATTGTCGATACTTGGTGGCAAACGGAAACGGGAGGGTTTATGCTAACTCCCCTTCCCGGTGCAACCCATACCAAACCGGGATCGGCGACCTTTCCTTTCCCCGGTATCGTTGCCGATGTCGTGGATCTCGAGGGCAACCCCGTGAAGGAAAATGAGGGGGGGTATTTGGTGGTCAAACAGCCCTGGCCGAGCATGATCCGCACGGTGTATAACAATGAGCCGCGTTTCCGTCGCACCTATTGGGAACATATTAAGCCCAAGGAGGGACAATATTTGTATTTTGCTGGGGATGGGGCTCGCAAGGATGCCGATGGCTATTTCTGGGTCATGGGTCGCGTCGATGACGTGATGAATGTCTCCGGACACCGTTTGGGGACGATGGAAGTCGAGTCGGCTTTAGTTTCTCATCCGGCGGTGGCAGAGGCGGCAGTCGTGGGACGACCCAATGAAGTCAAGGGAGAAGAGGTCTTCGCTTTTGTTACCTTGGAGGGAGATTATCAAGGGGATGATGCTCTCAAAAGCGAGTTAATGCAGCACGTGGTCAAAGAGATCGGCGCGATCGCTCGTCCCGGAGACATTCGCTTTACCGATGTCCTGCCCAAGACGCGATCGGGTAAAATCATGCGTCGCTTATTGCGAAATTTGGCCGCGGGTCAAGAGGTTGCCGGAGATACCTCTACTTTAGAAGATCGCAGCGTTTTAGATAAGTTACGCGGCGGCTAAACAAACAGGCGGGCAAATTTGCCCGTCTCTTGTTAGAGCGATCGCTCAGATCCCCGAGAAAAAAACTTGAATTTTTCAAAAACCCCTTGCCAGAGAAAAAAAGATCGATTACACTAACATAGCATAGAGTAATTTATGAACTGAGCAAGTTCGCAAGCAGTCAAAATCTAGAGTTAAAATCTCTAAAGACTGTCAATTCACATAAAAACGCGCCAACACCTACACCTGACTTCAAAACCTACACAAAACCTACAGCAGTCTCGCGATCGCCAGTGAGAAAAAAACCAAGAGTTAATTCTTGCTTATTCTTTAGCCGATCGAGGGATTTACCCATGTTGCTTTCATTGCAGTTATTGCTGAATCTGTTTGCTACACCTTCTGAAAAAAAGAAAAAAGAAGAACCGGAGAGCGATCGCACCCTCCAATCCTTTGTACTCGAACCCATTTTAACCCCCAGTGCTTTGCTGGATAATCCTAACGATACCGACGACGATCTCGATCTAGATGGAGATGAGGTCAATGGAGGCGCGACGGAAAACTTTGGCAGGGAAGAAAATGAGGAGGCGGCATCCCCAGATCCTGCCCCTCCACCGTCTCCGATTAGTTCCGACGACTATGAGGAAAGTGCTTGGATCGCTGGAGATACAGGAGTTTTTACCGTCGGCGAAACGGGTCGCGTTGAAATCGATTACCTGTTTGATGGCGGGAAATACAAGTTTGAACTGGCTATCTTCAATTTGGAGGGGATGGATGAGTTTGAACCGGGTTCGGAGGAATTTATTCGAGAAGCCGCTCTCCGTGCCTTGAGTAATGATTCGGAACGGGGGTATACGGTCATTAGCGATCGCGCAGAAGGAGCGCGATTTGAGGGCAATTTAGGAGAATCGCAGAATTGGAACTCCGGGGATTATAAAGGCGTGAAAACCTTCGAGATGGAAGCGGGCGATCGCTTTGCGGTAATGCTGATTCCCGACGGTCGCGTCAAAGATGTCTTGGAGAATCCAGCGATCGGCGGTTCAAAAGCCCCTTTATTTTCCCTCGCAACGGCAAATCCCAACGATAGCCTCCATTTTGGGCAAATTGCCGATGTAACCGGAGATGGGAATACATTTGTTATGGAGGATGTGCGCTACGACCATGCTTGGTACGATCGCGATTACAATGACCTCATTTTCCAAGTTCGGGGAGCCACGGGGGAAGCCCCTCTAATGGATGAGATGATCGATCCGGCAGAAGATTGGCGGAGTAGCGATCTGGGTCAAGAGTTATTAGGTGATATAGATCCCGACTATCTCGAGCGAGGGTTAGATGGTGATGGCATTGGGCAAGAGTACGACCTCCAAGAATTTGACTTTTTACGAGAAGAGGTGTGGGATAATTCTGAGAACTATCAACACTTTCTCGAGTCTTTTTCTCAAGTCGATGACGAACGTTTCAACTCAACAATCGACTTGTTGCAAAATTACCTAAATCAGGACGATCCTAATTTAGAAACCCTTAAAGAGCAACTGATCGAGCAAGTTCCAACATTGACCGAAGCCTTAAGCGATCCCGATAATCAAGAATTGGTAGAATTCTTGGAAGCTAATATCATTAGTTTTACGGCGGGTGAAGGATCTCCTAATGACACAATCTTCACTATCATTAACAATACCATTGATAATTATGGTGGAGTAGGTCGCGTCGGCAATGCTATTGGCGAAGTCGTGCGCTTAGGAGAGGGCTACATTCAAGAATTTGATTTTGGGGGTTTGGGACGGGGAGCGATTCTCTATGGAGATGGGAATGACAGTGCAATCTTTCTTTCTGGGGACGAATGGCAAACATTTCAAGAGAATGGCGGCGTACTCACTCAAGGATATCCAACAGAACACGCTTTGCCGATTGAGGAACCCGGCAACGATCTGATTGATTTACCGGGTATCGATCTAAGTTTAGAACCCGATGAATCCGAGGGGAATGAAATCGAACCCAATAATTCGGACAGTGTTGAACCTTTATCCTCAAGTTCGCCACAACAAGATTGGATACGACAGATAGGAACGACGGCACGCGATCGCTCCCGAGGCGTAGCAGTTGACAATGTAGGAAACACTTATATTGCTCATTCAACCATCGCTGCTGATGGTAAACCCGATCCCATTTTGAGTAAATATGATGCTGGAGGAAATCTTCTTTGGACGCGGCAATATAACTCGAATACTTGGGACTTTGAGAATAGTATTACCACCGATAACCAAGGTAATGTTTATACCGTGGGATATGACTACAACTCCTTGAACAGTTCTACGGTTACAAAGTGGGATAGTAACGGCAATCAAATCTGGACTCGTACTCTGAAAACTGGATCTAATGAATGGGCAAGCGATGTATCTGTAGATAGTGATGGCAATGTCTATATCACAGGACATACACAAAGCTCAATAGCAGGAAGCAACGCCGGACAAACCGATGCCTATATTGCCAAATACAACCAAAACGGTCATAAAATTTGGACGCGACAATTGGGAACTTCCTCTCAAGATGAAGCCCGTTCTGTGGTCACCGATCATCTTGGTAATATTTATATTGCTGGAGTAACCAAAGGTTCTCTTGATGGGCAGATCAATGCTGGCGGCACAGATGTATTTGTTACCAAATACGATCGCAACGGCAACAAACATTGGACAAAACTGCTGGGCAGTAACAAATCTGAAGGGAATGCAGGATCTGCTTTTACGGGAACTTATGAACGAAATGTTGCCATTGATGTCGATAATTCTGGCAATATTTATCTTTCCGGTCGAACGGAAGGTTCTGTAGGGGGCAGCAATGCAGGAGGGTCTGACGTATTTGTTGCCAAATACAATACCTACGGGAGCAAATTATGGACTCGTCAAGCAGGAGGATCCGGACATGAATATGCCACTGGAATTAAAGTCGATGGTAGCGGCAACGTTTATCTTTCTGGTGTCACCACTGGCAATTTAGACAGTCAAAATAATGCTGGCGGGCAGGATTCCTTTATTGTCAAATATACCAGCAATGGGAATAAGCAATGGACAAAGCTACTCGGTACGACAGGAAACGATGTGGTACGAGATATTGCTTTAGAT
>JBFRWJ010000321.1:0-5250 GCA_051439525.1 Spirulina sp.
GGGCGGGTGCGGGTGCGGGTACTGGGGCGGGTGCCGGGGCGGGTGCCGGGGCGGGTGCCGGGGCGGGTGCTGGGGCGGGGGCGGGTGCCGGGGCGGGTGCTGGTGCTGGTGCTGGAGAAAAAGCTTCAATGTCAGTAATTCCCAACGGTCCCGTAGCTGTTCCTCCCGCTATATCGACGGTGGGAGTACTGCCATAGGCCGAGTAATCAAGGGTATCATACCCAGCTCCGCCATCAATATTCCCATTAAAATCAACCCCACTCCCAAAAGCAAAAGTATCGTCGCCACTTCCTCCAGTAATGGTAGCGACATTGCTAAAGGTTAAACCATTGGGTAAGTCAAGACTGCCACTGTTATTTCCCGTCAGCGTCCAAGCTGCATTTTGGTTGGGCCCGATGAGATTGCCCGCTCCGGCAATATGGGTGGATTGAGTTAAGCTATTGGCATCGCTAATCGTAATGTCCCCTGTCCCATCGCTCCGACCGATCGCGAGAGAAGTAAAGCCACTTTGTAGGGTCGCCAGTTTACCAGTCGTGAGGTCTAAATCCCCAGTTGCCCCCGTCGAACCAATATTAACTCCTTGAGCAGCCGTACCGGGTTCGAGGGTGAGTTGCCCGCCTTTTCCATCAATCTTGATGAGTCCACTGGTATCAATGTCGCTCGCTCTCAGAGTCAGATTTTCGGCGATAATCTCAACACTATTCAAAGGGAGGACATTGTTGCCCATATCAATCGAAACAGTGCCATTATCCGCAGTTAATTTTAATTTATCGTCCACATCGAGACTGCTCCCCGACAGAGCGATTGAACCATTTGCCGATTTAATTTCAATATCTTCTTGAATCTCAATGGTTGGGGCATTAATACTAATATTTCCTGTTGTCGCTTCGAGTTTCTCCCAAAGTTCAACCTTAGAGGTTGTTGCAGTCAGATTCAGATCCCCGGCTCCCGTATCCACTTCTCCGAGAATTAGAGATGCTGCTTCAATGGTTAAATTGACTCCATTGGTTTTGAGAGAGCCATCGTCGGGTTCTACAAACACAAAATTCCCATTACCATCGGCATCGGCATCGGCTTTAAAGGTAATGGAAGTAGCAGAAGAGCTAAAGTCGAGTTCAACGTCATCATCAATATAAATGTGTCTCGTGGCTTCGAGTAGGATATCTCCACCTAAACTTTCTAATACTCCTGCGGAGATCGTAAAATCCGCTCCCGGACTATCTCCTGCAAGAATTTGCTTATCTGGTATCAGTTGTCCATTGTGAGCACCACTTCCATCAACAATCCAAATATCTTGCGGGTCGAGTAAAATCGTTCCGTCTTGCCCTTGTGTCGCACTCACATCAACCTCGCCGTGAAAGAAGAGATTTTCTTTCCCAGAAGTCTCGACAAAACCCCCATTCCCACTCTCTTTTCCTCCCTTTGCCGAGATATACCCTTTAAAAGCCGTTGTTTCTTCTGCCCAAACAACGACCCGTCCGCCATCTCCCGTGGCGATCGCATCGGCATTCACCACCGTACCTTCATCAATAAAAGTAATTTCCGCATTGGGAACATTACCGACTCCCTGATAATCTCCGCCAATGCGAACCGTACCCCCGCCATTGATTCCCGAAGCATCAATTTCCGCATCCAAAACCCCTACGCGTTCCCCGAATATATCCGCATTTCCACCTATCTCTCCCGAAACGTCAATTCTTCCCGAAGCGATCGCCGTCCCCATTTCTTGCGGAATTTCGACCTCTCCCAGTCTCACTTTTCCCTCGGGACTGACCGCTAATCCCGTGTCTGCTTCTGCTCCCGTTAACAGTTCCGGTAGCTTCGTCGCGGCAAAGGGAATGACTTGTCCGTCATCGTCCCTTGGCGGCTCGATTTCTATACTCAGTAAATGTCCCGGACGACTAATTCTCACGAGATTCGTATCGGGAACGGCGGCGATTAAAACACCTCCTCCCGGTGCGCTCAATGTTCCGGTATTAATGACGTTTCCTCCCACTAAAGCCAAATTCTGACCTTGAGGGACGGCAAGATCCCCAGCATTGATAATCGCCGCACCCGGGCGATCGAAGGCAAATGCTGACGGCGTTCCCACTAAAGTTTGATAATCGTTATCCCCGAAAGCATTAAACCAACCGCCATCAAAACCAATGCTCGTTGCTGTTGTTGCAAAAAAGTCTCCCGGCACGTTTAAACTGGCATTGGCTCCGAAGACAATGCCGGCAGGATTCATTAAATAAAGATGAGAATTTCCGCCGCTAACTTGCAGTAACCCATTAATAATAGAAGGATTGCCGCCAACCACTCTGGCTAGAATGTTATCGATGTTCGGTTGAGAGAGAAAATGAGCAATTTCTCCAGCATTTAAGCCAAATTCTTGAAAGCTGTGAAATAGATTTTTTCCGGCTTGCGTTCCGCCTTGAATGAGATAAGTATTGCTACTCTGATTAACACTCGTCTCCGTACCATCCAGTGCGGATCGAATGGAATTTGCTCTCACTGCTAGTGGTTTTAACCCACTGCAACCGAGCAGAACGGCCAAAGACACAACAACAGAAGAGCGATCGACCATGGGAGCAATTAGATAATAATATCGAGAAGCTGATTTTATTTTAATCTCCTAACATTTTTTGTTATCAAAAAAAAAGATATTTTTGATAAAAGTAGACAGAAAAGGAGCAAACTTCATCGTTCCTTCATAAAACATTCTTTCTGCTTCATCGTGCCTTTATATTGTGTCCTTATTTCTACTCGATCGCGTCTGCATTAGTAACGAATCATTAATCATTGTTCGTGGAAAAGTTACCAAGGGGAACCAATTAAGGTAAACCCCGCCCAGTAATAGGGATGTTGGAAAGCGCGATCGCTGAAATTGGCGAATTCGGGGGGCAAGGTGACTCGTCCGCGAGAACTGACCAATTCGTTATCATTCGCTTGATTTTCCTCCTTTTCCAAGCGCACCTCTCCCCGCATCAGAGCGATTTGCGCCTGTCGCAAGGCTTGGGCTTTCGTTGGTATTTTCCGCAATTGGCGATAGAACTCCGTCATTAACGCCAAAGTCCCCGCATCGCTCGCATACCAAAGGCTTGCCACCGCCGCACTCGCCCCCGACTGCACCGACAGCCCGGCAAAGCCATATTCGGCACTTTCGTCCCCCAACGCCGTGCGACAGGCACTCAAGACCAATAACTCGATGTTCTTCTCACCCCAATTCAACGTTCCCATGTCTGCAAGGGTGAGGGGACGATCCCAGAGTTGAATGTAAGATTGGGAAGGATCTCCGGGTTGAAATTGTCCGTGGGTGGCTAAATGAACGATTTGCGCTCCATGGCGAGAGGGTTCGCGGTGCAAGGTATCGAGAGTAAAGGTTTCATTGAGGAAGGTTTCGGGAGCATTGAATTCTTCGGCAATAGCTGCCACTTCCATTGCAACCCCGGGTAAAGCCTCATCGTGGGTAAATTCTGACCTCCCCATCGCGATCGCGGAACCATTGCGGATATCGGTATAACGAGCGGGAATGAGTTGAAAACTGGGCAGGAGCGCAATACCGTAGTCTTCGATTAAAAACCCATCGCCATTGTGAAGAGCTGCCATCGGTAGAGTTCGCAAGCCATCATCGAGGACAAAAGTTAGGGTTTCGAGGTCGAAACCCTGTAAATCCTTTTCGGCTGGCGCGATCAGCCATTGGTAAAGTTGTTGTGAAGGAACCAGATAGCGGGTATTGCGACGATGCACCGGGTGAGCGATCGCGTATTGCAAGTCTTGGATTTTCGCCAAGAGAGTCTGACGAGAAACATGAGGAAGATTGTAATGGAGCGGCTCTCCCGTGGGAGTCACTAAAATGAGTTCGAGTTGCTCGGGACGGGTAAAAATGTAGAGGGTTGCTGTCTTGGTTCCCGTCGTTGCCGACATTTGACCCAAAGCATTTTGAATCTCTGCAACCGTTACCGAAGCTGCCTTTTCTTTGCCCAAATAGCGCAAAAAACTTTGACTGTGGTATCCATCCAAAACCGCGATCGCGCCCCGGATATCCCCCGTATCGAGCAAATGCGCAATCTGTTGGCGGGTAAACCCGAGAGAATCCTCATTTTGGTCTAGGAAACGCCACGAGAGAGAAGAAAGAGGAGATACTTGCAAGGCGGCAATATCCGAAGCCAAAAATTCAGGTTCGGGAAAATTTGCCCCTTCGATAGAGGCAAAACCCGCCGTTCCCGTGGCACGATTCAGGGAAAAATCTACGGTTGCCGGGGTAGTATAGGCCGAATAATCGAGAGTATCGTGACCCGCCCCGCCATCGATAAAACCGTTAAAATCAACATTGGTATTAAAAACAAACGTATCGTTGCCACTTCCTCCGGTAATTTTGGCAACGTTGTTAAAACTCACATTTTGAGAATATCCTGACAGGATGCCGCTTCTCTCTCCCGTTAGCGTCCAAGTTTGCTGGCGATCGGGCCCGACGAGTTCGGGGGTTCCAGTAATCGTCACGGGATCTTGAAAACGCTCTCCCTCTAAAAAATAAACCATTCCCGAACTATGACCGCCATCAAGCACAATGGAGTCAAACCCGGCTTGAATATTGTCGAATTCGTAAGTATTGATCGTCAAACCCGGATCGCCGGTAAAGGTACTGGGAATATCCCCAATTAAAATGGCTTGACCCGGATCGCGAGCCTGAAAGCGCAGTTCTCCACTACCGCTAATTTTGGCATTGAATCCACTCCCATTGCCTCTTAAGGTAAGATTATTGGCTTTGAGATCGGCATTGAAGAGAAGAGAATCGGCATCAAAGGTAACCGAATCAGCCCCCGTTAAATCTAAGAGAGCGATCGTGCTATCAATGACAATATAATCGGAGGCTTGAATAATCACATTTCCCGTCATGCTCTCATAAGTTGCTTCATTGGCAGAGGTGATAAAGATATTGGTGGGATCGAGGAGTAGGGTCCCATTTAACCCGTAAGTCGCCCTCGTATCGGCAGTCCCGGCAAAGAGGAGCTCGGATTTTCCCGAAACTTCAATAAACCCCCCATCGCCGGAGTTTGCCCCCCCGCGAGCGGAGATATGTCCTTGAAATCGAGTTAAATTATCTGCCCAAACGATCGCCGTGCCTCCATCCCCACGAGCGATCGCGTCAGCACGCACGATCGAATCCGCGTTAACGCGGGTATGGGTTGCCCTCGGCAGTTCTCCCCGTCCGTGGTAATCGGCGGGGGGGGGGCGGGGGGGGGGGGGGGGGGTGGGCGGGGGGGG
>JBFRWJ010000322.1:0-5294 GCA_051439525.1 Spirulina sp.
AGGGAATAAGACCCAGACGAGTCCGGCGTGGCACTTCCTCGCACCTCGGTCTCGACTTGGAGTTTAGGGGTAACAATAACGGGATTTGAGACTCGATCTGCCAGTTCGGGGGGCAATTGCGCCATAAAACTCGTAGCTTCGGTAGAGAGGGTCACGCGATCGACAGGGGAGAGAGCCGGGGCAACGGTGACGCGGAGAGAGGGAATCTCGTAGCGACCGGGAAGTTGCGGAAACAGGTAATAGGTGCGGCGCTGACCCGCATAGCTCTGAGTGCCAATGCGTTTGTTGAGATTCGTCGAAGCTGAGGGGGGAAGGAGGGCGATCGCATCGTCGATTTCGATCTCTGGCACTTCTGGGGCGCGGGTAAACCAAGTGCTGACGAAAATATCGACATAAAACTCGACCTGTTGCCCCACCACGGGATTTGACGGGTTCAAACGGGTTTGCACGAGGACGGAAGGCAGTTCATCGGCGAGAACGGACGGTGCAGTAAAATAACTGAGGCAATACAGCAGTAGGCTCGCGAAACCTTGCAGAAAAAAACTCGGTAAATCGGACTGTCGAAACTTTGGGACACTCATCTTCATTGGGATATGTTCTCCGTCGAACGTTCCTCGAGTTGGTAGCGAAACTTTTGCTTCAAGAAATCGGCAGGGGTAGTTTGCACGTTTTGCAACCATAATTCGGCTAGGGCATCGCCGATTCCCTCTGGGTTGGGTCGAGTATGTTGGTTATCCTCGTCCTCGCGATCGGGAGGGGGATTTTCATCCTCAACCACTTTATCCGCCTCGAGATCCCCCGACTGTTCTTCCGGGCGTTCTTTTGCGAGCTCTTGTTCGCGTTCCAGCCGCGCTCGAACCAAATCGCGGTTCGCCAGAGCATCCTCATCGTCGGGGCGCATTCCCAAAGCGCGATCGTAGTATTTGAGGGCGGTTTTATAGTCTTCTTGTTGGGCGCAGGCATTGCCCAGATCGAAGTAGATTTCCGGGGTTTTGGGATTCACTCGGGCGAACTGGTCGAAAGCCTCGGCAAAATCTTCGTTCGCGTAATAGGCAATGCCTTTCCAAAGGGGATCCTCAAACCGTTCTGCGGCTGCGGCATAGTCGCCGCGATCGAGCAGCCAGCGACCTTGTTGGTCGGGAGTCAGCCAGAGGTTGACAAAGGAGGACGGCAGGGACAATAAAGGAGAAGCGGGAGTCTCTTCCATGGCTAAAGCCTGGGGTTGCCACAACAAAAATCCCAGCAGCAACCCGGTCAGCCATTGAATCGTCCAACCCCGTCGAAACCAGAACAGCACCACGATCGCGAGGGGATAGAGCAGCCAGTAGCCTTCATTGCGCCAGCGATCGCTATCCGCCTCTTGCACTCGTGCCAAATGTTGTTGAACGTTCTGGTTGAGGCGGCGAACGTCGGTTGCATCGGCAGTCACTTCCGTCACGTAAGCGCCAGCCTGACGGGTTAGGGCATCCAGTCCCGTCCGATCCAAGCGGCTGTAGGTCGAAGTTGAAGCCGCATCGGCATTGGGGATATCTCCACCGGCAAGGGTGCCGATCGCTAAGACGAGGACATTATTCTGGCTCTGGCGATGGTGTTCGGCAAAGGTAGCCGTGTATTCGCTGCCAATGCCATCGGTAACCAAGAGAATGCTCCCCGGTACTTCGGCCTTGGAGAGTGCCTTTTCTGCCTCAGCTAAAGCCAGATCGGGGGCATCCCCGGGGCGCGGCATCACCTCGGGGGAGAGATCCGCGAGGTAGGTTTCCAGAATGCGAGTATCTGCCGTTAGGGGCATGACGAGATGGGCGCTGCCGGAGTAGGCAACGAGGGCGGTGCGTCCGGTGCTGCGCAAGGCCAGCAGGTCGCGGATTTTTTGCTTGCCCCGTTCCAAGCGCGAGGGTTGAATGTCTTTAACGGTCATGGAGGGGGAGAGATCCAGAGCAATAACGAGGGGGGCTTCATCTTCTGAAAAAGGCGATGGCTCTTTCTGCCACGCCGGCCCCGCCAATGCTAAGGTTGCGAGCATTAGGGCTACCGCCAAAAGCCGATAGGGTCGCACCCGTTCCCCTTCCCCTTCCTTGTCAATCAAATAGGGCAAAAGATCTGGCGCAATCAGTTTGCGCCACTGGGAGGTAGCTTCTTGCCGCCGTTGGAGTAGGAACAACAGGCCGATGGCGGGAATCAGTGCCAACAACCACCAAGGATAAATAAAATGAAAATTCTCTAATTGCATCACGATCGCTTCGCTAGGGGTAATTGGGAATTCTCTGGAGGCGCGATCGCCTCATCCTGCTTGCTCGCTCCCCGACTTCTCAAAGCCATGAGGAGATGATACCCCATAGCCAGAATTAAAAACGCGGCGAGGGGAATGGGGAACAAATTCTGTTTGGGTTGGTAGGAACGGCTGTCGAATTCTTGGGGCTCGAGTTGGTCTAGGGTGGTGTAGATGGCGGCGAGTCCTTCGCGATCGCTGGCGCGGAAAAATTGTCCCCCGGTTTGGTCGGCAATGTCTTGCAGGGCTTCTTCGTCCAGCTTTTCTAAGCCCTCTGTCGTCGGATCGCCAATGGCAACCGTATAAATGACAATACCTTTTTGGGCGGCAATTTCGGCGGCTCGGGCGGGGGGGACTTGACTGCCCGTATCGTTACCGTCTGTGAGCAAAATGACCACCCGGTTCTCGGTTTGGCTTTCCTCGAAGGTTTGAATGGCAAAACCAATGGCATCTCCCAGCCTGGTTTGGGCTCCAGCCATACTAATTTGAGCTTCGTTGAGGAGAAACGCCGCCGTCTCTAAATCTTGGGTAAAGGGAACTTGGAGATAGGCCTTGCTGCCAAAGAGAATCAGGCCGATGCGATCGCCCTGCCGTCGCTCGATAAAATCGTCTAATACCAGTTTAACGGCTTCTAAGCGATCGATCGCGTTGCCTTGCTCGTCGGTAAAGTCCTCGGCTTCCATGGACTGGGACAAATCTACCAGCAGCATCAAATCCCGAGCGGACTGGACTTGCGCGATCGGCTCTCCCAGCCATTGGGGTTGGGCGAGAGCAACTACCAGTAATAGCCAACAGAGAGGCACGAGCAACCGTTGCAGCCAATTGGGTTGGAATACGGTCGCCCCTTTCGTTGGAGTTTGCCCGGTGAGCGTTACTAACTCCTGAAAAAACGGTACCCGCAGTCCTTCTTGGGGGGTGGCGTAGGGCGGGGCAAATTGCCAGACCAAGAAAGGAACGGGCAGAAGTAAAAATAGATAGGGTTGGGCGAATTCAAGCATGCGATCGGATTTTGGTGTTAATGTGAGCTTAACGAAAGTTTAACTGGAAAGGGTTGGTATTGCCTATGCCGATCGCATTCCCGAATCAGAATTTATGTGATTTAAAATGGCGCGATCGCTTAAACACATTATCGAACATTTCTTAACAGGAGGAATCAAGCAATGCTATCGATTGGATTTTATGGTAAAAATGGTCATAAACATACAAGTATTAGTATGAGAGAAGAGTTTTATCTTTGGTTGGCAAAGTCGGAATTTTCTAAAATCGGTCAATCTTTGGAACGTTTGATTGTCATTGATGAAGAAGAGATTCATTTGCCTTTAGTTGAGTTGAATGGAGAAATTCGTAAGCAGTTTAAAGAATTTGTTTACGAAGCTGTTGTCAAAGAAAGCGATTCTTTGTTAACTCGCTTGGGAGATTATCCAATAAAGGAAAAGTATCAAGCAGAAACGTATCGATTGAGAAAGTTACAGGAACTTCGTAAATGTATTGAAGATGGGAGATTTTTGTATCTTCAGCGCGTTTGATTTTTGGGAGATAGGAGATGGTTGTTATTTTTATTATAGTTAAATTTTTGCCAAAAGTGCGTTTAAACAGTTGAGATCGAGTAGGGTGGGCAGGAGAAGGCTCAACACCTTTCAATTCTAACGGATTTACCTTGCCCACCTTACACAATTTTATTTCAGCTAATTATCCGGATTTGATATAAAATTGTCTAAAAAGAGTGCTAGTCTTGAATCCAAACTGAGACCGATCCCCCATGACAACGAAACTCACCCCATCCCCATTCGTTGGTATAAACGGGATCTTTAATATGTTCGGTGAGATCGATAAATTTAGCATGGGATTTACCCACTTCCATCCATTTGCTTCCTTCAGCACCATCACTCAAAATTACAGCCATTGCTTTCGGGTGTTGTTCGTCTCCTAAACGAGTCCAACCAATAGTATTAAAATGATCGAGATAATCATACTGAGGACCGTGGGCGTAATGTTTTCGGGCATAAAGAAACTTATCAATGAGCCAGCGATGAGACGGCATATAAATCCGGTAACGGTTGCCATCGGAGCCATAATCTTCATACTCTGCCCCATAATAATCTGCATAGAAAATGCAAGGATAGCCCTGTTCTCGTAATAGTATCATTGCATAGGCAAGGGGTTTAAACCAAGGTTCCACGCAAGATTCTAATGCTTGTAAAGGTTGAGAATCATGGTTTTCCACAAGAGTCACGGCACAAGTGGGACGTTGCTGCATTAAAGTATTGTCAAAGATCCGTCGCATATCATAATTTCCTCCCGCTTTACTGGCATAGTGAAAATTGTAATGAAGGGGAACGTCAAAAACTGACATTTTACCTTGAAATTCATCAAGATACCAATGCAAAGTGCCTATGTCATTCTGCCAATATTCCGAAACAATAAAGAAATTCTCTGCATAGCTTTCCGTCACAAATTTAGCCAGTTCGCGAAACCAACCCAGAAAAAATTTTGAAGAAATATGTTTGACGGCATCCAGACGAAATCCAGTGACTTTGCTGAAAGCAAGATACCATTTTCCCCAGCGAATTAATTCTGCTTGGACTTCGGGATGCTGAAAGTCAATATCGCATCCCATGAGGTAATCAAAGTTCCCTTTTTCTAACGCAACATTGTGTTCAAATTGCTTCCCTTCCAGTAAATAAACTGTTCCTTGTTCTTGGGTATAATCATCATAATCAACAGCGTCAAAGTGCCACCAATGCCACTCAAACTCTGAGTATTTCTTTTGACGACCCGGAAAGGTAAAGTGGGTATAGGCTTTGATGTCTCTCATCCAATCGCTGGGATGCAAGCGATCGTCTTGAGAATAGGGGGTAGCTTTGACGATTTCTGTTTCGTCCCCTCCCATGCGATGATTGAGAACGACATCGCCATAAGCTCTAATCCCAACATTGCGAAGGGTCGCGATCGCTTCTACATATTGATCTTTTGTACCGTATTTGGTGCGAATTGTTCCTTTTTGCTCGAATTCTCCGAGATCGTAGAC
>JBFRWJ010000323.1:0-6128 GCA_051439525.1 Spirulina sp.
ACCGTCTCGTGGGCTCGGAGATGTGTAAAAGAGACAGGCCATCCACAGGCGATCGCGATCGCGGCAAACCCGCAAAGCAAGACAAAATGCAGACGAATTCCCGATAAATTCGCTCCATCCGCCCAAACTTTCACCAGAGATTCATTCATGTGGAAAATGGGATTAAACCGAGCAATCTGTAAGAGTCTTTCGGGAAAAATCAGGGTTGGAAAAAATGCCCCACCCACGATCAATAAGGGAACGCCAAAGGCGGCGACTAAGGTATTGACATCTTCCGTTCGTCGTGCTAGATGCGTGCCTAAAATAAAGCCTACACCAACATAACTGATAATACTGAGAAAGAGAAGCAAAATTGCCAGCCCTAAGGATCCCCGACAAGGCGCGCCCAAAAATGCCGATAATGTATAAATGACTAAAGTTTGCCCGATCGCGATCGCTCCTTGAGCGCCACAAATGCCTAAAAAATAAGACGTTCCACTCAAAGGCGATAAAAATAAGCGTTTCAGAGTTTGTTGTTCCCGTTCCGAAACAATAACCGCAACGGTGCCCCCCACACAACTAAAAAAGAACGCAGCACCGATGAGAGTAGAAGGTGCGGCGAATTTTAAAGCCATAGACAGGGGAAGTTGAGCGCGTTCGGCTAAAATATAACCATTCAATAAAAGAACCGTAACGGGGAATAAAAGCCAAAACCACAAACTCCGACGACGGCGCAATAATTCTGTTAAAATTCGGCGAGTAACAGCACAACTTTCAGTCCAGTATTTCATTGATAGTTGACAGTTTATAGTGGATAGTTGACAGCGATTGCCCCTCGAGATCGCGATCGCAGCAGGAGAACTCAGATTTAAGGTTGAATTACCCCGGAACAATCGCGAGTATCCCGCGATCGCCATCTAATTCTGCCATCATCCCGACCGGGAGTGCCGCATTAACTCCATCGTGACCGAAGGGCAAATCGGAGACAATGGGAATACCCAAATCCCCAAGGCGATCGCGTAACATCTCCTCAACCGTCCAATCTCCGGGATTGCCCTCGCACTGAGAGAAGCGACCCAAGGCAATCCCCACAACCCCTTGAAAAGCGCCCAAAAGTCGCCATTGCGTGAGCAGGCGATCGAGGCGATAAGGAGCTTCGGCTACATCTTCCACGGCTAAAATAATATTCTCTAAAGTAGGTTGCCAGTAAGTCCCCAGTAAGTGAGTCGCAACTGTCAGATTGGCGGGCAGCAAAATCCCCTTCGCTCGTCCCCCTCCCCATCCTCGTCCCGCGATCGGGGCAAGGGAACGACCTTCCACGAGATCGAAGAGTCGCTGTATCGACCAATCCGGTTCTGTGGCTAAAGTCGTCAATACGGGAGCATGAACCCCTCCCCCAATCTTTTCTCGCATTAAACTCCACTGGAGTCCGGTAATATCCGAAAATCCAATCAACCACTTAGCCGGACTCGAGAACTGGCGATCGCTATTCCAGTTCCAATCTTCTAATAAGCGCATCGTGCCGTAACCCCCTCGGACGCAGAGAATGCCCTTGCATTCCGGGTCAAACCAAGCTCGAGCCAGACTTTGGCGGCGCTGTTCGTCGGTTCCGGCAAGATAGCTGTAGCGAGACTCCCAATGTTCGGCGTATTCCAGATGATACCCGCGATCGCGCCAAATTGCTACCCCCCGTTGAAAGCGATCGCGCTCTTTTAACCCGCCACTGGGGGCAACAATCTGTAGTCTGTCTCCCGGTTGCAAAGATGGCGGAAATTGACAATTCCCATGGGTATTTTCAGAATTCGCGTGCATCGGTCTCGGTAGCAAGTTGAGTTAGATATTATTAAGATTTAACATTGAGTGACTCCCTCCCCGATACAAACGAGGAGGGAACGATTCACTCTAAGTTATTTGACAAAGAAAGAGACTTATTTTCCAAGAGTTCCGGCATAAACGGCGAGATCGCCCAGCTCTTCTTCAATGCGCAACAAGCGATTGTACTTTGCCACCCGTTCGCTGCGACACAGAGAACCGGTTTTGATTTGTCCGGCACGAGTCGCGACGGCAAGATCGGCGATGGTGGTATCTTCAGTTTCCCCGGAACGATGGGAAATCATGCAGGTAAACTTATTGCGGGTTGCGAGAGCAATAGTTTCCAAAGTTTCCGTCACGCTGCCGATTTGATTGAGTTTAATCAAAATCGCATTGGCAGATTTTTCATCGATGCCTTTTTGCAAGCGAGTGGGGTTGGTCACGAAAAGATCGTCCCCGACTAACTGAATTTTACTCCCCAATTTCTCGGTTAATAATTTCCAGTTGTCCCAATCTTCTTCGTGCAATCCATCTTCAATGGAAATGATGGGATATTTATCCACTAATGCGGCTAAATAATTGATAAAATCTTCGCCACTGTGGGGAGCGCCATCGTAAATATATTCTCCGTCTTTGTAGAACTCGCTCGCGGCGACATCCATCGCGATCGCCACCTGTTCTCCGGTTTTATAGCCTGCCTTTTCGATCGCTTTCATCAGCAGTTCTAACGCCTGTTCGTTGGATTGCAAATCGGGAGCAAATCCGCCTTCGTCCCCAACCCCCCCAGAGAGGAGTTTTTCGGCAGATAAAACGCTCTTTAACGAGGCAAAAACCTCCGCACCCCATCGCAATGCCTCGGCAAAGGTCGGGGCACCGACGGGAGCGATCATGAATTCTTGGAAATCTACGTTATTATCCGCGTGAGAGCCGCCATTGATGACATTCATAAAGGGAATGGGGAGCAAATTAGCTAACGGTCCCCCCAGATAGCGATAGAGGGGTATTCCTAATTCTGCCGCCCCGGCTTTGGCGACGGCAAGAGAGACCCCCAGAATCGCATTTGCGCCTAAGTTGGATTTATTGGGAGACCCGTCGCGATCGATCATGATGCGATCGATCCCCACCTGATTTAAGGCATCTTGTTCGAGCAATTCGGGCGCTATTTTTTCTTTAACATTACGGACGGCTTTGAGAACGCCTTTACCGCCGTAGCGATTTTCTCCATCCCGCAATTCGTGCGCTTCAAAGGTTCCCGTAGAGGCACCGCTCGGAACTTGTGCTAAACCGCTTGCACCGCTTTCTAAGCGGACTTCTGCTTCTAGGGTGGGTCGCCCTCGGGAGTCGAGGATTTCTCGGGCGGTGATTGCTTCGATGGTTGCCGGTTCGTTAAAAGCCATGGTTTTCTTTGCTGTTGAGACTGTACCCGTATCATCGCCACTAATACCCGATCGCTTGTCGATCCCGGCGCTTGTTTGCATTTAATTTAAGAATTGCCCTATCTCTGCGTTGCTGGCTTCGGTCTTGACTCGGGCAAACGGTTGGTTGAGACATCGCGTTTCTCGAGTTCTTGGATTGGCTTTAAACTGAATTTTGTACGTTTTTTCCAAGCCGACTGTCTCAGCGTTCTTCCCAATAACGATCGTCTCGATATGCTTCATGCGCCCTCTGATTCCAAGCATACCAATTCTCGTTGTTATTAGCACCCACATTAAAACGTTCGGTCAGATAGCGATCGAGTTCCCGCAGCCCGGGTTTACCTTTGACGATTAACGTAGAGTCATTACGCTCGTCCACAAAATGATATTCCGTTCCCTCTGCTCCATCCCGGCGATCGATGGTATAGTAAAAGCTAAAACGTTTTTGGTCTCTCAAAAGGCTGTCGATCGTGTAATGGACATCAAAGATAGCGCGATAGTATTCTTCATCCCGATCGTCTAAGAGGGCATCAACCCATTTCTCAAAATCCCCGAACTCTCTCATGATTCTAATGCCTCACCAACTCAAAGACGCAACAATCGTTGAAACAGATTGTTCTGAGGGAAATCACAAGAAGTTGGCAATGAAATTCCTCCGAAGTCGTGTTGCTACTAAAGATTTGATAATTACTAAAATTATATCCCAGAGAATTTTTGCCTTAGTGTTATTCCTCCATTATCCAATTAACACGATCGTTTCGACATGCTTCATGCGCTCTCTCGTGCCAAGCCTCCCAATTCTTATTGTTATTAGTCCCCACATTAAAACGTTCGTTCAGATAGCGATCGAGTTCCCGCAGCCCGAGTTTGCCTTGAACAATTAACGTAGATTCATAATGCTTTTCTACAAAATCATATTCCGTTCCCTCTGCTCCATCTCGAGAGTCAATCGTGTAGTAAAAGCTAAAGCCTTTTTGATCTCTCAAAAGGCTAGCGATCGCGCAATGGACATCAAAGATAGCGCGATAGTATTCTTCATCCCAATTGTCTAAGAGGGCATCCATCCATAGCTTGAAATCCTTGAACTCTCTCATGATTTCCATGCCTCTATCTCAAAATTAGCCACCATTCTATTCTAGCTAATCTATTGACATTTATTTTCTTGAATGATGCTTAAAATTCGATCTAAAAACGGAAACAATCATTTTGCGATCGCCGTAATAACTTTCATCTTTTTAGTCGTCTCCACTTTTGCCAATTAATAAATAAGTTTTCATTTCTCCTTTTCCTTTCACAGAGATTGTCCCGCGCTCTTTCAAAAGATACCGATCTTGTAGATGCTGATAAGTTATTTCGCTGACTTGGATGTGTCCGGGTAAACCGTGGGATTCCATCCGACTCGCCGTATTTACCGTATCGCCCCAGAGATCGTAAGCAAACTTTTTTAACCCAATGACTCCAGCAACCACTTCCCCCGTATGAATGCCAATGCGCAAGTTTAAATTATACTGACTTTGTTGGTTGAATTGGTTTAAAGCAAACTGCATCTCGATAGCCATATTCGCGATCGCAAGGACATGATCTTCTCTTTCTTCAGGCAATCCGCCCACCACCATATAAGCATCGCCAATAGTTTTAATTTTTTCCAAACCGTGCTTTTCAACGAGGCGATCGAACCGCGAGAAAATTTGATTGAGTAACTCGACTAATTCCGTAGCAGAAATGCGCGCGGAAAATTCAGTAAATCCGACAAGATCGGCAAATAAAACCGTAACGTTACTAAAACTATCGGCAATCGTTTGGCTTTCATATTTGAGACGACAAGCGATAGAATCGGGAAGAATATTTCGTAATAATTTTTCCGATCGCTCTTGTTCGGCTGCGAGTTTGGCTCGTTCTCGCTCTAATTTTTGATAGGCGATTTCTCTTTCTTGCCTCGCGGCAAACTCTGCCTTTGCCGTTTGTTCGTAAAAATAAACGGAAAGAGTCGCGACAAAGGCAATAATAAAGAGAGAGAGTGCCCAACCCAAAGGAGTCCAGAGATCGGGTAAAAAATTCTGTCCCAAACTAATTTTAATTCCTAAGTATGAGCTATAAGTAACAACTTGAGAAATTAAGTGTAAGTGCCAGCGAACGGGAATAAACGTAGATTGAATAAAGAAAACGAACATCCAACCAAAAAAATCGTCGAAGAGATCGAATTCTGCTCCTCCCATCGCCGTTTCTGCAATTTGCTCGATAATATTCAGCGAACCGGAAATTCCTAAAAAACTGAGATTTGGGTGACGGCGCCCCCAAGGCGATCGCAACCAAATCAAACAAATCCCCAACCCCAATTGAACGTAGATATCGACGTGCCACCATCCGGGTAAAGGCTGTCCGCGCAAGGTATCGTAAACGAGACGAGGAAGGGTGAACGGCAAAAAGATAAATAAAGACAAACACAAAACAAAGTGAAGTCGCCGGATAAAAAAGCGGTGTTGCCACGTTCTATAATCGGTCGCGGATATTTTGGGTATTCCGGTTAAGAGAGCTTGGCATTTTTGTCCCCAATGTCTTAATTTTTGGGCATTCATGGATAGAAGTGGAATGGGAGAAGGTCTTTCCTCTTTCATCCATTTTGCTTGTCTTTCCGAAGATTGGCGAGAGAAAACTGAAAATCCAGAAGATTCAATAAAAATTATTCATCCAGAGAGAAATGACCCGAGAATCGCCAAGCGATCGTGTCTATTGTCGATGCTACAACGAATAGCCCGAGATCGGTAAAACGTCAACCCCCATCGACTTGATTTTTATTGACACATAACTGCTCCACCAAGTGGCAAATTTTTGTGGAAGTGTTAGTCTGTTAATTGAGAGTATTTTCAAGTTCTCGATCGCGCGATTAACTCAGAAATAAATTCTCTTCCACTCGAGGTTCGA
>JBFRWJ010000324.1:0-6002 GCA_051439525.1 Spirulina sp.
ATAAGAGACAGGTTCAAAGCCATGTTTAGAACCAAGAGCATTATGTTTGGTAACCCCTGCAATACTGAATGGCTGGCAGGGAAAACCCGCCGTTAAAATATCAAAATCGGGAATATCTCTAGCAGAAATTTTTGTAATGTCTCCAAAAACCTCTCCCTCAAAATTTGCCTGATAGGTCTGTTGAGAAAACTTATTCCATTCAGAGGAAAATACGCATTGACAGCCCAAACTATCTAAGGCTAATCTAAAACCTCCGATACCCGCAAAAAGCTCGATAAATTTATAGTATTCTGGTTTCATTTACTGTAGGTAAGCATTGCCTGTTAACAAGAGTACATATATTTTATCAGAAAAGTTAGCGATCGCGGCGATAATTTGCTACAACTTTAGCGATCGCAGATTGTAAATCTATCGTACAATGGTAGGGAAATTGTCAATATTATTCAGCTTTTCTCGGTATATCCTGCCCACCCTACTCACTACTGCTATATTGGATGTCGAGAAATTAAGCAAACATCATGTCAGCAAAAGATCGATTTCACGACGCTGTAAAACAGGGACTCCAGAAAGAACAGTGGATTATTACTCACGATCCTTTAAGAATTGAATTTGGAGCAGATGACATTGTTAAAATTGATTTGGGTGCAGAATACCTTGTAGGAGCGGAAAAACCAGACCAAAAAATTGCTGTTGAAATCAAAAGTTTTTTAAGTGAATCTGCCTTGTTTGACTTTCATGCTGCATTGGGTCAATTTTTGAATTATGCTTTAGTTTTAGAAGCAACCGAACCCGATCGCATTCTTTATTTAGCCGTTCCGATCGCAACCTATACATCTTTCTTTCGCCGAGATTTGCCACGAGCTGCTATTCAGCGATATTGTGTTAAATTGATAGTATACGACCCCATTGAGGAGGTAATCGTTCAATGGATAGATTAGAGAACGATCGCTTACAGCATTACCGTCAATGCATCAAAAAGTTGCTAAAACAGCACGGTCAAGGTCAAGCGATTGGTAGTGATATTGAAGTGCAAACGGTTTTTGATACGGATAGCGATCGTTATCTTCTCGTTTCTCTGGGTTGGGACAAGCATCGCCGTATTTATAACTGCGAGATTCATCTAGAAATTAGAAGTAATAAAATTTGGATTCAGCGCAACCAAACCGATAGTTTATTTGCTCGTGAATTGGTAGAAATGGGTGTTTTACAAGAGGATATTATTCTTGGACTTCAACCGGAATATCTGCGAAAATATACTGAGTTTGGTGTTGCATAACAAAGATCTGAATGATATTAAAATTCTTAACTCATTTCAGATTCTAAATACAGGGTCAACATTTTTGTACTTCCTGTAATAAAAGCGGTAACTTTTTTTTCAAAACCGCGATCGCGGGACAAGGACGCTTAGTTTGCAGATTATCCGCCGATTGTCCGTTAAAAATACTCCAGCGAAAGGGCCCTTTTTTTGCGGCGGACATCCAGAGTAATCGTTTTGCCCGGGTCATGGCAACATAAAGCAAGCGGTATTCTTCCGCTTTTTTTAACTGATTCGCTTCTTCCCACGCTTCCAAAGGAGGCGGAAAAGATGTTATTTTATCCCGTTCTCCCAAGGACTCTAAATGCGCATTATGAACCGCAGTCCGAATTTGCGCCCGGGCGACTTCATCTAAGGTAAAATCTCCTAAAAATTTACTCGCTGTCGGCACCCAAGGCGACCCCGGAATGATATCCTCGTGTAGAAAGGGAATAAAGACATAATCCCAATCCAATCCCTTGGCTTTGTGCATGGTAATAATGGTCAGTTGACCCGATCGCGTGTAGAGATCGTCCGATTCTTCTTGCACGCCTTCAAAGCGTTCGGAAGCAACAATTTCTTGTAAGGTTACGATAATTGCTTTGAGAGATTTATTGCCAATGGTTTGTTTAAACACTCTCTCAGCTAACTTCTGCACCGTTGCCAATTCCGATCCCGTATATTTCAGGGTCATTCCTAAAAAAGAAATGAGATGATAGGCCGGTAATTCCAAACGTGCGCGGAGGAGATTATTGCAATAACGCCTTGCATTTTTGACCTGCTGTTTTTGCGGGGGATCGAGAGGGGTGGGATAGAGAAATTGTTCTGGAGAAGTCGCTAAAGCATTCAGATCTTGGGTGGCAATGAGTTGACGCTGTTCGAGGATTTCTAAGGCTCCTTTGAGATTATCTGGGGAATGGGGACGATCTAAAAATGCTAACAATTTCAGGATTTCTTCGGGGATATGGGAATGACGTTCCATTTCTCCCACTTCATAGATTTTAAAATCCCGATCTTTTTGCAAAGGCAATAATTTTTCAGCAATGAAGCGTCCCTGACGATTTTCTCGCACTAAAACGGCGGCGTTGTGTTGGGGATTTTGAGCCAATAAGGCGATCGCTTTCTTACCAATTTCGTCTACGGTTTGATAAATATCATCGGGAGTATGAATTTCTATCCCCTTCCCTGTCGCGAGAGGATTCGCATCCGGTTGGGGATCCCCGGGATCGACGGGGTGAATATTTTGTCGCCGAAACGGAAGCAGTAAAACCTCTTGTTTTCTTCGTTCTTTTTGGTGTTGTTCTACCCAGAATTGATTCGTCCAATTCAAAACAAAGTTCGCTGCTTGTAAAATAATGGGGCTGCTGCGTCCGGATCGATTCATAGTGGCGAGTTGGCCCTTGCGATCGCACAGATCGCAGAAATGATTAAAATAAAGGGGATCGGCTGGGGTAAAGGTCGAATTAATGGCTTGGTTGGGATCCCCGACGCGGACGAGATTAATTGCCGACGAATGGGGAGAAGTTGCCAGAATTTGCAATAATTGTGTCTGTAAGGGGGTGGAATCCTGCGCTTCGTCTTCAAATACCGCAAAGACTTGTTTTTGCCATAATTGGCGAATTGCCGGGCGTTTGAGAACCCGTAAAGCGGCTAGGATCATATCATCGTAATCAATGAAGTCCCGCGATCGCACGATCTTCTGATATTGGTCGTAAATTCCCGCCGCGACGGCTAAAGTGGCATAAGGATCCTCGAGTTCTTCGCTCACCCGCCACAAATCCTCGGGCAAAAACCCCGAACTTTTGGCCTCGTGAATGACGGTACTGGCGACATTCGGTAAAATCTCGGTTCGCAACACCGACTGACGGCGCAATCTTTCTGTTTCTTCGCCATCAAAACTCATGCCTTCAAGGAGTTTTTGATAACGGGGAAAATTCTTCGCGATCCACTGTTCTACGGCACCTTTTAACAGGCGATGACTTTGGTTCGGCGTAATCACCGCAGACGTGTCTAAATTCAACCCCGAGGCTTCGGGATGGCGCGAGGCGATGTACAATGCCAACCCGTGCAAAGTATGCACCACAAAACTCCCTTGGGGCAATTGTAACTTTATCAGGTTTTCCCGTATTTTATTTTTAATGCTGGCGGCGGCAGAACGGGTAAAGGTAACGACCACCAATTGCTTGCGGGGATGGAGTTGGTGACGCACGATCGCGATCGCCGCACCCACGGCCATGCTATGGGATTTTCCCGCCCCCGGTACCGCAGAAATGGCCAGTTCTCCCCCCTCCCATTCCCCGAGGTTGCGCTGTCCGGGTCGCAAACCGTTACACAGGTCTTGTAAGACTTTCTCTCGCTGTTCGTTCATGGGTTATTAATTTAACAGATTTAACAAATAATAAGTGATAGCTCGGACAATCTTAATTTTTTGTTAAGAAAAGATGACAGAAGCGCTAAAACTGTTATTTAGTCTACGATGTGCGTATTTTGTTTTAAACTCCAGCGTGATGTGTCGATACATAAAAGCAACTTATTTGATTAATAGAAAAGTTAAAAATTCAGGCTTGAGTGATTTAGATCACGATTTTAACTGAGAACGGATCACTTTCTCAATTGGCAATTCAGCAGAATATAATAATACTTCAAATTGGTAATAAAAGCCGTGGAAACTACTAGAGTGATTCGTCGTCTAGTTGAAAAAGCCCTTTATATTAGACGCTTGACTCCCGATATTGAAAATCAGATTAACGCCGAACTCACCCGCTTGGGTCATATTTCTGATGTGGATTACGAAGCATTAGAGTTGCTCATGTGCGAAATGGATGCAGGACGGATTCAGCTTGTCGCCAGCCCCTAGTTCAGTGAACAGTGAACAATGAGCAATGAGCAATGAGCAATGAGCAATGAACAATGAGCAATGAACAATGAACAATGAACAATGAGCAATGAGCAATGAGCAACACTGATTTAAAGATAAAGTGTATTTAATCGTTGTTATCTGTTCTTTGTTCTTTTTGCCAAACTTGTTGAATAAATTGGTTGAGTTGCGATCGCGCAGTTTGTCTCCTTTCTCCAGACTCTAATTCGGGGGATTCTAATGCAGCCAGAAAGGGAATGACTTCTGTATCGAGAGCTGGAGAAAAGGCTTGGAGGGGCCAAACGAGATCGGAAGCCGATCGCAGGTCGCAAACTTGCGGAGAGAATGAATGTGCATCTACCACTAATACTAAGGGACGCACCCAACACATTTCCCGTTCGGGAATTTCCTGAATGACCTCCGCATAAAGACAACGATTTTGATGTTCCAGATAAACAATTTGTTGGGGTTGAAAGCGAAAATTATCGGGATAGGCGCGATCGCTCATTTATCCTATTTTTAACAAATAACAAACAACAAATAACAAATAACTATTCGGAAGTTACTAATTCTCGGAAGCGAATCGTATCTAAACGGGGATCGGCACTGCTGACTTGAACTTCAAAGCGATCGCCCAAGGCGACCGATCGCGAGACCCGATGGGGTAATTCTAACCCTAAATCTTCCAACAAAATCAAGCAGAGTCGCTCGTCTTCGCGCAACCAACGCAAAACCAAGACCTGCCAAACTTCCTCGGTATTGCGACGTAAATATTCTAACCCCCAATAACGATTGGTTTGACGTTCGACTTGGGTCGCTTCGTAGGCGGTTGCGGTCACGCCAAACATAATCCCTTGCAACTCTTCCCCCGTGAGGGGCGGATCGTCTCCGCGCAAATGGGCCTTAAGCTGAAAATGGGCCAGCAAGTCCGTATAGCGGCGAATGGGGGAGGTGACTTGGGTATAGGTATCCAATCCCAACCCGGCATGGCGGGAGGGGGTAATCCCCATCTCGCTGCGAGGCATACACCGTCGCATGGCACAGAAGCGCACGGGACCCGGGGGCAATTGTAAGAGTTCTTCTTCTGGGGGTAATTCTGGTTGGGGCTGTCCTCGGAAGGGGAGGGGGAGATTGCGATCTTTGGCATAGCGTCCCGCCACTTCCCCGGCTAAAATCATCATTTCCGCCACCAATTGGCGAGAAAAAGAATCATCTAACAGCTCGATCGCGATCTCGTCCTCTCCTTTAACTTTAATGGACGATTCCGGCATGCGAATATCGATCGCCCCGCGAGATTTGCGCCATTGTTGTCTTAGCAAGGCCGCTTCGGCCAAATGGGCGATTTCCGGTTCCGCCTCGATCCCCAATTCCAGCATTTCATCGACATCATCATAAGTGAGACGATAGGTGGGTTTAATCCAACTGGCATGGATGCTATAGGTTTGGGGAGCCCCTTCGTCGTCTAAAACGACAGCAAAACTCAAGGCCGCGCAGGTTTGACCCTGTACCAAACTCATGGGACCCGCCGCCAGTTCTTTGGGAAACATGGGGATCGTCCCGGTGGGTAGATACAAGCTGGTACTGCGACGGCGGGCCTCGATATCTAGTGCATCTCCCAAGGAGACGAAGCGAGAGGGATCGGCGATATGAATCCAGATTTTGTATTGATTTTCTCCTGCGATCGCTTCGACGCTCAAACCGTCGTCAATTTCTTCGGTGGTTTCGTCATCGATGGTGTAAACCTTGAGATGCGTCAGATCGAGGCGATCGCGATCGCGATCGTCGGGGGGAAAGGTTAAACGCCCTCGAGCTTCCTCGAGAAGGGGGTGAGAAAATTGCACGGGATAAGCA
>JBFRWJ010000325.1:0-10169 GCA_051439525.1 Spirulina sp.
CTCGTCCCCCCGACCGGTATACAAGGCGATGGGGGTGAGAAGGGCATTGAGCGCCAGTAGGGGCAACGATAACCCATCGACTCCAAGGCTATAATTCAAACCGAGGGGCTCGATCCAGCGATGAAATTCGCTAAACTGGAGTCCCCCGATGCTAAGGTCGAATTGCCCGAGCAAATAGATCGCCCAGGCAAAAGTGAGGAGGCTGAAAACCGTCGCGATCGCTCGACTGGCTTTCGGTTTTGGGTAAAGTAAAATCGCGATCGCGCCCAATAACGGAATGACAAGTAATGGTGTTAGCATTTTGCAGTGGTATGGGGAATGGGTAATCGGGAATGGGTAATCGGGAATTACTTCTCTACTCGTTACTCATGATTTACAAGAGAGGCAAACAAAGCACCAACCCAAAGAGAATCGTGCCGATGAGGATTGAGAGAGCGTAGAATTGTACCTGTCCGGAGGTGTTATATTTCAACCCTTGACCTCCCGCAACGGTTAATAATCCGACTAAATTCACCGCCCCATCGACTAAAAAGCGATCGCACCAATCGATCGCTTTGGCAACAAAGCTGACGATCGCGATCGCCGTAATTTTGTACAGTTGCGCCGTGTAGAGATCGTAAGCAAAGAAATCTTGCAATCCTCCGATGGGAAGGCGGATCGGTTTGGCAACGATCGGTAAGGCATAGAGGAATAAACCGACTCCCCCACCGATGAGACTCGAACTGATTAATAATAGGGTGGCGGGTTGTACGACGATCGCTAAATCCGGTAATAGTCCCAAAACGACTAATAACTGAGGTAGGTGTAAAGCCACTCCGAGCAGCACCGTCATCGGTAATACCAAAGCCCATAATCCTTCCGGCGATCGCTGCGTCCAGTCGGTAATCGATCCGGTAAAGAGTTGTCCGAAAACCCGTGCCAAACTACAGGCAGTTAACCCATTCACCAGTAACAAAACGGCGAGTAACGAGGGGGGCAAACCGTTGGCAATTTCTGCTAGCCCCCAGAAGCAACCGAAGGGAGGGATTGCCACTAAGGATAAAGCACCGACAACATAACAAATACCAGAAATGGGACGACGAGACCACAGCCCTCCCAATTGGGTGATATCTTGGGAAATATTGTTGAGAATAATGCCGCCGATACTCATCAGCATTAACGCCATGGCGATCGCATAGGTCAATAACAGTACCAATGCCGCGTCCTTTTGTCCCGTCCCGACGGCGATGAAGACAATGCCCAGATAGGAACTGGTAGCATAGGAAAAGACTCGTTTAATATCGACTTGAGCGAGAGCGATCGCGGCACAAGCGATGGTCGTAAACGCACCGATGGCAATCTCTGCATTCACCACCACGGGAGAGAGATTCAGGATCGGCTGCATTTTAATGAGAACCCAAGCTCCCGTGGAAACCACCACCGCATTCCGCAGCACCGTTGCAGGCATCGGTCCCTCCATCGCTTCATCGAGCCACAGTTGTAAGGGAAATTGCGCGCATTTTCCTAAAGGTCCGGCGAGGAGTGCTAAACCGAGAAGGGTCGCAACGGTGGGATCGAGCTCTACCGTACTCGCCCAAACCGTCAATTCGTCATAATTCCACGTTCCGGCTAGGGGATAAAGGGCAACGACTCCCATGAGCAAGATTAAATCTCCCACCCGTTTCGTGAGAAATCCATCTCGCGCCCCCGTTACCACGAGGGATTGATTGAACCAGAAGCCGATCAGCAGGTAAGTTCCCAAAGTGAGAATTTCCAGCATGACGTAACTGAAGAAGAGGGAATTGGCCAGCATTAAGGCACTCATCCCGGCTTCAAAGAAGGCGATCAGGGCATAAAATCGCGCCCAACCCCAATCCATTTCTAGATAAGCGATCGCATAAATTTGCGTTAAGGCATTTAGGATTAAAATGAGAACCAATGCCCCTACCGTCGTTGCCGAAGCCTCGATATCAAAGGAAATATCGAGGGTTGCGGCATGCAGCCAATTTACGGAAAAATGTAGGGGAACCGACCAAACCTCTCGCAAAGCGAGTATACTGTGTACTAATGCCGAGAGAGTTAGGAGCAAATTGATATAGCCCACCGGTCTCGGGCCCGATCGCCTGATCAGACCGGGCGACCAGAGCAACGCCAGTACCGCCCCCAACAGGGCATAACAGGGGACTATCCAAATACTTTCACTAAAGGTATTCATTGGGGAATGGATGTGAAATATTCGCCATAGCTCGGCAAGTTGGCTCGCTCTGAGGGCAGATGATTGGATTTTTCATGGCTTTTCAGAGTTTGCATTGTCAAGAATCTATGACTCGCTTCGGAGTATAGTATTTTATCAATGAGAAAGCAAACAAGATTGATTTATATCAATGTTAAAGATATATAATTATTCTTTAAGAAATGTAAAGGAGAGCGATCAGCGAGCCGTGGAGAAGCGATCGTGCAATTATTGTAAACTTAAGTGATTTATCCGTCGTCTTTGAGGAATATATTATCCTCAGATGAAGTGAAACGAGTAATCTCGATTTTACTTTCTCAGATTCAGGCAGAAGTGCATTAAGAAGTCGGGCGAGCAAAGCAATTGCAGATTAGATTGAAATATGAAATGAGAGCGATCGTAAAATACAAGATTTCTCATTCTCATGCCATTTCCTCTTGTAGCTTTTGCCGAACCCATAAATTTAATAATTCTTCATCGGATACACCGCGTTTTTGTGCTAAAGAAGAAAGTTTTTGAGATAATATCATATCCAAACTAAGTAGTCGGACAGAAATAAAGTCAACGAAGTAAAGAAATGTAAATCTGACTGAGGAGTTAGAAGAAGTTGCACCGCAGAGACGCAGAGAGCGCAGAGAGTGTAGAGAGTGCAGAGAGTATCGATCATTGTTAAAAGCGATTGGCTGCTGTTTACTTTTCTTTACACAGACAACTTAAATTATGTCCAACTACTTATAATAAACTTTGTTTACTGTATTCGGGCGCAAATCAACCTCAAATTCAACGGGATATGTTTGCTCCCAATATTCATCCGATCCATGCTCGTCCCAAAATTCGCCAATTTCCTCATAAGATTCTGCTTGAGAAATTGAAGTTTTCTTACTTTTTGTATTTTCGTCGTTCTGCATCGTTCATACTCCTTACCGATACAATAGCCGAACTATGCCGGCAAAGCAATTTCAAAAATCGCCCCTTGAGGTTGGTTGCTTTTCACGTAAATTTGACCTCCGTGAGCCTCCGCCACCATTTTGCAGAAGGCTAAACCCAATCCGATTTGTGAGATATCTGCCATGGGAGTCCCCACCTCGTATTTCTCAAAAATCTTCTGCTGTAAGGCTTCAGGAACTCCCGATCCCGAATCGATCACTTGAATTTTAGAATTACCAGAAGTGAGAAGTTCGACATTGACAACAATCTCGCTATTGTCCGGAGAAAACTTGATCGCATTCGAGAGAAGATTATCCAACGTGCGACGCATCAGGGTAAAATCGACCGAGATTTTTCGCTCCGGATCCGGGGAGAAATTCGCCACCAAGACCTGATTTTTTTGGGCCGCGATCGCCTCAAAATTGTCGATCGCCGAATCAATGAGCTCGCCAACATAGACCTCCGTGCGATTGAGACGCACTTTCCCCGATTCGATCAAAGAAATCGTCAGCAGATCGTCGATCAGTTTCCGTAACATTTGTGCCGAAGAACTAATACGAGAAAAAAGTTCCTGTCCTAACTTTGTTTGGGGATACTCCACGCTTTGTAAGAGTTCCAAATTCGCCAAAACGCCCGTCAGGGGATTGCGCAAATCGTGAACGACCATTTTCACCATATCTTCGCGCAATTTGAATAAAGTTTGCAGGCGATCGTACTGGTGCTTGATGCGCAACAGGGAGCGAATTCTCGCTTGCAGTTCAAAACGATTGACGGGCTTGCTGATGAAGTCATCGGCACCAGCATCCAAACAGCGCGCCAAGTCCTCCTTAGCAGTGAGGGCCGTCACCATAATAATCGGAATCGATTGCCCTTGAAATCTCGTTTTAATCTCTTGACAAACCTCAATACCATCCATCCCCGGCATCATCACGTCCAGCAAAATGAGATCCGGCTGCAGGACATCGAGAAACGCGATCGCTTCCTTGCCGCCAGCCGCATAATACAATTCATAGTCGCCTTGGCTCAACAGGGTTTCAATCACATCAAAATTATCGGGTTCGTCGTCAACAATCAAAATAGATGGTGTTTTCATGGGCTATCTTCTTAGGGCGCTAAAAGTTGTTGAATGACGGTCACTAATTGCTGGAGTTTAACGGGTTTGCTCAGGTAATCATCGGCACCTGCCGCGAGACAGCGATCGCGATCGCCGGGCATGGCTAGGGCAGTGAGAGCAATAATCGGAATATCTGCCAATCTTGGAGTGCGACGGATCTGCTGTATGGCTTCTAAACCATCCATTCTTGGCATTTGAATATCCATGAGAATCACATCCGGTCTCTCGTTGCGCGCGAGGGCGATCGCTTCGAGTCCATTTTTGGCCACTAACAGGCGATATCCTTTCGCTTTGAGATAGCTGGAAACTGTAATGATATTAGCTTTGTTATCCTCGGCCAGCAAGATTAAGGGGGATACCTTCGTTGGCGTTGAATCGGGTTCGATCTCTCCGAGTTTGGGGTTTTCCGGTTCTGAGGAGGTGACTGAAGGGATGCAGGGAAGACCGATCTCGAAGCAACTTCCCTCTCCCACTTGACTCGAGAGTCCCACTTCCCCCCCGTGCAGTTCGATAATGCGCTTGACCAAAGCCAACCCCAACCCCGTCCCCGTCTATTGACGATTGAGGGTGCTATCGATTTGCACGAAGGGTTGAAACAGCTTGTCCATATGCTTGGGGGCAATCCCGATGCCCGTATCGATCACCGCAATGCGCAAGTATTTCTCTCTCTCTTTTGGCGAACCCCCCCTGAGATTTTCCGAGGCTGCCTTGCGATAGCTTTGCCTCCAAGTCACTCCGGAAAGTTGGGGAGGAGCGATCCAGTGATAGCTGACCTTGAGGGTAATACATCCCCTGGGCGGGGTGAATTTAACAGCATTGGTGAGCAAATTGATCAAGACTTGACGGATTCGCCGTTCGTCTACCAATAAATCTGGGAGATCCGGGAGCAGATCGATCTCGACTTGAATCCGTTTTTTCAAGGCTTGTTGTTTGATGAATGCCAAACTGGAGCGACAGAGGGGGGCGACTGCCGTCGGTGCGATCTCGAGTTGGATCTGACCCGATTCAATTTTGGCCAGATCGAGGATGTCGTCGATCAGCTCCAGCAAATAGGAGCCGCTTTGTTTGATGGTTTGTAAGGCTCGGAGCTGTTCCTCGTTCACCTCGCCAAAGACCTCCTCTTGCAGCCCTTCCGTCATGCCCAAGATGGCATTGAGGGGAGTGCGCAGTTCGTGGCTCATATTGGCGAGGAATTCGTCTTTGAGACGGGTGGCGCGGGCCAGTTCTTCGTTGGAAATGGCCAGTTGTTGATTGCGCTCGGTGAGTTGCTGCTGGGCGTTTTGACGTTCTTGGAGTTCTTGCTGCAACTGCTCGTAGAGGTTGGCTTGCTGAATGGCGATCGCGATTTGGGTGGCCAGTTGATGGGTAAAATCAATATCGGACTGCTGCCAGTGACGCACTCCCCGGCATTGATGGACGCAGAGCAAGCCCCACAAGCGATCGCCGCAGAGCAGGGGCATGACCATGCAGGCACGAACTTTAAAGCGAACCAAAATGTCCGTATGGCAAGGCGAAAGATCCTGTTGATGAATATCGTCGGTCACCAAAAATCGACCTCGGGCATAAAGCACGGCATAATCCTGGCCAAAGCAATAGTCTCGCACGGGAATCCCCACCACCGAGCTAAACTCTGATACCATAGACTCCGCCACAAATTCGCCTTCGCTAAAGTCGGCATCCGGGTGGAACTGGAAAACCCCCACCCGATCGACTTGCAACACCGAGCGGATTTCTTGGCAAGCGGTATCAAAAATCGTCTGCAGGTCGAGGGATTGACGAATCTTCTGGGTAATTTCCCGCAGGAGTTTTTCTCGGTCTGCCTGTTGGAGAATAATCTGCTCGGCTTCTTGGCGATCGGTAATGTCAAAGCGAATGGCGAGATACTGAAAGGGTTGTCCTTGTGCGTCCAAAAAAGGAACGAAGGTGCTGTCCAACCAGTAGAGCCGACCGTCCTTCGCCCGATTGCAAATCTCACCCCGCCAAATCTGCCCTCTCGCGATCGTGCGCCACATCTCTTGGAAAAACGAAGGGGGGTGGTAGCCCGAGTTGAGCAAACGATGGGTGTTCCCAATCAGCTCCTCCCGGGAGTAGCCCGAGATCTGGCACAAGTAGTCGTTAACGTAAACGATGATACCGCGAGCGTCCGTAACGGCAACGATCGCGGAGCGATCGAGGGCGAGTTTAAAAGCAGAGAGTTCTTGAATTAATTGCTGTCGTTCGCTCTCGGCTTGTTTGCGATCGCTAATATCGTAGTTAATGCCGATCATCCGTTGGGGTTGGCCTCCCGCATCGTACTGGACGAGGGCATTGGCTTTGAGGAAGTGGATCGTGCCGTCGGGATGAATGACGCGAAATTCGGTGTCAAAATCTTGCTGGTTTTGCAGGGCGCGGTACACTGTCGCTTTAGCGGCAGGACGATCGTCGGGATGGACGCGACTCGCCCAGGCCTCGTAAACCCCAGCAAACTCATCGGGGGTAATACCGTAAAGTTCGTGCATCTGTTTGTCCCAAATGAGACAATCTTGGGAAATGTCCCAATCCCAGATGCCGATGGCTGCCGATTCCACCGCCAAATTCAGGCGAGCGGAGACTTGGCGCAGATGTTCTTCAGCCCGCTTGCGATCGCTAATATTCATGTTAAATCCTATCATTCTTAAAGGATTCCCATCTTCGTCCCATTCGATCGCTTGTCCCGAACAGATGGCCCAGACGGTGGAACCATCTTGATGGCGATAGCGCACTTCGTTGTAGAAGGGAATTTGACCCCGACTGCGAACGTGGCGATCGAAGCAGTCCAGCACGGCGGCTAAATCTTCGGGGAAGATCCGATCTTGCCAGCTTGCGGGAGTGTTCGGCATTTCCCCCTCTTCATAGCCGAACATCCGTTTGAAGCTCGGGCTGAGGTAGGTGCGATGGTTGACAATATCCCAATCCCAATAGCCGGCGAGGACAATATCAAACAGTTGTTCGAGTAACTTTAATTCCAAGCGGACTTGCTCGACTTGCAAGCGCTCCGCTTCGGTTTTTTTGCGATCGGTAATGTCCCAGTTCACCCCGGTCATGCGCCGAGCCTCGCCTCCAGCATCCCGCAAGACGATCGCGTGCGCTTCGATAAAGCGAACTTGTCTGTCGGGCCAGACCACCCGGAATTCCGTATGAAAGTCCCGTTCCCCAGAAATGGCCGCTTGCACCGCAGCATGAGCCGCCGGCAGGTCTTCCGGATGAACGCCTTGCTGCCAGGCTTCATAAGCACCGCCAAACTCGGCGGCATCGATACCGTAGAGTTCGTACATGCGCTTGTCCCAAATGAGCTGATTTTCAATGGGATCGAAATCCCAAACGCCGATATTGGCAGAATTGGTGGCGAGGGCCAGCCGTTGGGTCATTTCCTGAATTTGGGCTTCGGCCTGTTTGCGATCGCCAATATCGGTAATGATGCCGACATAACCGATGACTTGCCCGTCGGTATCCCATTCGGCAACCCCTTGTCCGTAGACCCACCGCACGACACCGTCGGAGTGTTGAAAGCGGTATTCCAGTTGAAAGGGACGGTTCTCTAGGACGGAGCGCTTCCATTCGGCGACGATGCGCGGGCGATCCTCGGGGTGCAATCCCTGTTGCCAGCCTTCCCCGGCTGCCGTTTCCGGCGTTAGTCCCGCGATCTGGCAGTAGCGATCGTTGACATAGGTGCAATGTCCGGCCGCATCCGTATGAAAAATGCCCACCGGTGCGGCGGCCATTAAACTGGCATAGCGCCTTTCGCTGGCTTGTAGGGCCAGTTCGACTTGTTTGCGATCGCTAATATCGGTGATGGTTCCGACATAGCCGACGATTTGCCCGTTGGCATCCCGTTCGACGGTCGATTGGGTATACACCCATCGCACCGACCCGTCGGGGTGTTGAAAGCGATATTCGAGCCGAAAGGGGCGATTCTCGCGAACGGAGCGTTCCCATTCCGTTGCGACGCGATGGCGATCGTCGGGGTGCAGTGCGTTTTGCCATCCATCTCCCAGAGTCGCCTCGGGAGAGAGCCCGCTAATCTCGCAACAGCGATCGTTGACATAAACCCCGTTTCCCGCAGCATCGTGACGAAAAATTCCCACCGGAACTGTTGCGACTAGGCTGGCATAGCGCTGTTCGCTCTCCCGCAGGCGGGCTTCGGCTTGCTGGCGTTCTTTCAGTTCCTCCTGCAATTGTTGGTGCGTGGTCGCTTGTTGCAGGGCGATGGCCAATTGTACCGAAAGGGCGCGCAGCAGTTCTACTTCTTCGGGAGTCCAGTCCCGGGGGTGTTGTTCTGTAACATTGAGCAAGCCCCACAATTCTTCTCCACACAGGAGGGGGACTAAAATTTTGGCTCGGGTTTGGAGGCGGCGCAGCATCTCTCGATGACAGTCGGACATTTCGGCAGTGTCAATATCCGGCACGATGCGAATGTGTCCTTGGCGATAAATTTCGGTTCTCTCGGCTTTGAAACAGCAATCGTCGATCCGTTCCCCCACCAGAGACAGGGTCGAGTCCGTAGATTCGGCCACGACAACGCTTTGCCAATCCCCTTCAAACTGCCAAATATTGACGCGATCGCATCCCAAGATTTGCCGAACTTTTTCGACTGTCGTCTTCAAAATCGTTTGCAGGCTTAGGGACGAGCGGATTTGCGTCGCCAGCTCTGCCAGTAATTGTTCCCGTTTGATTTTGGCTTCGAGGGTGGCGGTACGAGCGTTCGCCAGCTCCTCGAGGGCGACGGTGCGATTCTCCAGTAGTGCCACCTTTTCTGTCTCCAAGCGCTCCACCTTCGCTTCCAAAAACTCTGCCAATTTGTAGAGTTCTAGCGGGTTGAGGACTTGCAGTAAGTTCGTCTGAGTGACAATGCCCGTAAGCTCCCCCTGTTGTCCCGTCACGACTACCCGGCGGATAAAGTGCCGATCCATAATTTCCTGAACCCTCCAGAGAGAGTCTTCTGGGGCCACGGTAAAAACTGGCGTACTCATCACGAGATCGGCCCGACAAGTTTTCAAGTTCGAGCCGAGGGCTTGAAACTGCACTAAATCCCGTTCGGTCAAAATTCCCACCGGAATTGTCCGGGGTTCGTTCGGATCGTCGTCGGATTCGACAATCACAATGGAGCTGATGCGAGACTCTGCCATTTTTTGGGCGATCGCCAAGAGGGAGAGATTCGGTGAGGCGCAAACGACCTCCCGGGTCATCACTTCCCCCACCAAACGCAACCGCAACAGGTCGATCGGTCGGGAAATCTGCCGCAAACTTTCATGGGTAATCAGCCCCACGAGGCGATCGCGATCGTCGAGGACGGGCAAATGACGAATGCGATGCTGTTGGAAGAGATTAATGGCAAAAAATAAGTCCGTGAAGGCGGACTCTCGCAGGGTGACCGGAGACGGGCTCATCACCCGCGCGATCGCTAACCCTTCTAGGTTCTGTTGTTCGGCGCTCAGGCGCACCACATCCCGCTCTGTGAGAATGCCGATCGCCCGTCCGTCTTCCACCACCACCACGCAGCTCGAGCGGGCTTCGAGGTAAATGTCCTCGAGCCGATCGTCGTCCTTACGCGTTGCGTTGCAGCGCGATCGCACGCCACTCATTTGCGCGATCGCCTCTCTGACGGTCGTCTCGGGAGAAACCACCAAGGGATCGCGAACGATTGCCGCACTGAGTTCTGCTGAAGTGAGAGCCGTAGCACGAGGAAACATGAATTTGTCTGGAGTTTCTTTTCATTATCTCTAAAATTAAGGGTTTTTCTAGATTGGTCGCTCGATCGCTGGTGACGGGTAACCCAAAAAATAAGGTTTCAAGCCTCCTCCTTCAGGAGGAAAACCCAAAAAATTCCGAATTTCAAGCCTCCCGCTTTAGCCGGAGGTCATTGTTCATTGTTCATTGTTCATTGTTCATTGAAATGAC
>JBFRWJ010000326.1:0-12419 GCA_051439525.1 Spirulina sp.
ATCGAACGTGGTGTTGTCTGCAAGCGAAATACTGTCCTCGAGTTGGAGGGTAGACGCGGAAGCATCGAACGTGGTGTTGTCTGCAAGCGAAATACTGTCCTCGAGTTGGAGATTAGACGCGGAAGCATCGAACGCAGTGTTGTCTGCAACAAAAATACTGTCCTCGAGTTGGAGGGTAAACGCGGAAGCATCGAACGTGGTGTTGTCTGCAAGCGAAATACTGTCCTCGAGTTGGAGAGTAGACGCGGAAGCATCGATGGTGACTTTCCCTTCCTCGGTGGCATTCTCAGTATTGAGGTTGGGGCTGTCTGCGACAACATTATTAAAAATATTTAGTATGGCCATATTTTAGCCTCCTTTATATGAATTTTTAGCATTTGGCGAGTATAGTTATCGGCTTTGGGAGCGACGCGGTTTTGGGTTTAACTGCTGAGAATGCTAAGAGTCGAGTTGAAGTTATTCTCCTCAGTGGAGTTCTCTTCGTCGCTTTCTTCCTCAGTAGAATCCTCCTCGTCGCTGCTCTTGCTATTTTCGAGCAAGGAGAGAACGGTGATGAGCGTGCTGGAAGTTTCTGCTTTAGTAGCATTCTCTTCCTCACTGCTCTTGCTATTTTCGAGCAAGGAGAGAACAGTGGCGGCATTGCTGGAATCCTCTTCTGTCGTTAGGGTTGTGTCTGACATATCGATAAAGATGTTTTCTCCGATAAAAAACTGCTAAATTGAGATTGAGTGAGAGACTTGGCTGGATTTTGGCAGCGATCGCGATTTTGAGGTTAACTGCTCATAAGGCTAAGGTATCCTCTTTCTCAGCTAATTAGGCTAAGAGTTGAGTTGAAGGTCGTCTCTTCTTCAGAAGTCCCCTCCTCCTCAGAAGTCTCCTCGTCATCGCTGCTCTCGCTATACTCCTCTTCGATAAAGCCAAGAACAATATCGAAATTGCTTTGTCCGTCCTCCGAGGTGCTGTCCTCCGAGGTAGAATCCGAGTCCGAGGTGCTGTCTTCCGAGGTACTGCTCTCGCTCTCGGTATCGTCGCTCGTGCTGAGAACCGAAGTGATATACTGTTTCAAAACTCGGGCGAGTTCGTCGTTGTCTTCGGGCACCTCTCGAAACCGAGCGAGCCAAATATCCGTGTTTCCCTCATTGGTTGTCAAGTTAGATATCTCACCCTGGGTATCGCCCGTGACATAAAAATTGCCGCTGGAATCGACACCAATGCCCAATATTTCATCTTTGGGCTCCCCCTCGAACCCATCGGGAATTCCTGATGTAAATTGCTCGATCCAAACTTGTTCTCCTGTATTGGTATTATATTTGGCGATCCAAGCATTTTTCGTTGTCGTTTCGGCGCTTTCTTCACCCGTGTTCGTATTGGTGATGCTCTCTGCTAGCATATCGTCAGTACATCCCGCGATATACACGCCGCCATAGCGATCGACCGCAATACTCGAACTGTCGGTCGTTGTTTCTTCATCGCCGCCCAATTCCTGAATCCAGACTCGTTCTCCCGAACTTGCCCGGAATTTTGCCACCCACGCTTGCGTTTCCGTTATTTCTCCGTCTATGGTAGTTGGCATGAAACCAACAGCATAAACGCCACCGCTATCATCAACGGCAACTGCAGTAACTTCATTCTCTGTACCGTCTCCATCGCTTCCGAATTGCGCGATCCAATCGAGGGAAAGCTCGTTACTATCATCACTACTCACAACGTATTTAGCAATCCAAACTTCATTGCCCTCCGAATTTTCGGTCTTTTCGTCCCCAGTTGCGGCATCTATTGCATCGGACATCACACCTGCGGTAGAACCGACAGCGTAAACGTTACCACTCTCATCGACGGCAACACTTGTGCCGACAGACGCCTCATCCTCGCTACCGAATTGGTCGATCCAAACCAATTCCCCGTCCGTACTCAGTTTGGCTATCCAAACATCTTGGTTGCCCACAGCACTCAGAGCCGTTCCATCGGATGAGAGCATCGAACCCCCGTTCACATAGCCAGTCGCGTACAAATAACCGCTCCCATCTGCCACAACACCGATAATTGAATTGTATACCTCTGTGCCCTCACTTGATGAGTTCTGAGAGGAAAATTGGTAAGGCCATACTGTATCTTCTTCTATATCTCCCGTATCGCAGTCAACTTTGACGATCCAACTCGCCTGACTGGCATCGGTTGTTGTTTCAACGGCTAGGTAAACGCCATCATCGTCGATCGCAATGCCATAGCTTCTGTGAGCTGCATCATCTTCGAGGCTGAATTGTTGAAGCCAGATTTGCTCTCCCGATTTGATATAAAATTTGGCAACCCAGACATTCCTGTTCGTCGTGTCGGCTTCCTCCGAGCTATCGGAGAACGTCCCCCAAGTATATCCGGTGGCATAGACGTAGTTTTCGTCCTTGTCTAAGACAATTGCCCGACCGTTATCCTCTGCGGATGTTCCCAGTTGTGTCAGCCAGTCAGATTGAGTTTGCATGGTTTACCTCGGTTTGTTATCCAATCGTTTTGAGTGTGGTTTTTCTCGGGTCGGTGTACTTGGTTGCAGACTGCGATCGTCGGCGCGCGATTTTGAGGTTAACTGCTCATAAGGCTAAGGTCTCCTCTTTCTCAGCTAATCAGGCTAAGAGTTGAGTCAAAGGTCGTCTCTTCTTCAGAAGTCTCCTCCTCCTCAGTATCATCAGAAGTCTCCCCGGTATCATCAGAAGTCTCCCCGGTATCATCAGAAGTCTCCTCGGTATCATCAGAAGTCTCCTCGGTATCATCAGAAGTCCCCTCGTCATCGCTGCTATCGCTATACTCCTCTTCGATAAAGCCAAGAACAATATCGAAAGTGCTTTTTCCGTTCTCCGAGGTGCTTTCCTCCGAAGTAGAAACCGAGTCATCGCTGCTGTCCTCCGAGGTACTGCTCTCGCTATCGGTAGCGTTGCTCGTGCTGAGAACCGAGGAGATGTACCGCTTCAGCACTTGAGTGAGTTCGTCATTGTCTTCGGGAACCTCTCGAAACCGAGCGAGCCAAATATCCGTGTTGCCCTCATTGGCTGTTAAGTTAGATATCTCGCCCTGGGTATCGCCCGTTACATACAAATTGCCGCTGGAATCGACAGCAATGCCGAAGATTTCATCTTCAGGATCCCCCTCGAACCCATCGGGAATTCCTGATGTGAATTGCGCGATCCAAACTTGTTCTCCTGTATTGGCATTGTATTTGGCGATCCAAGCATCCGTTATTGTCGTTGTGGTGCTTTCTGAATCTGTGTTCGTATTGGTGATGCTATCTGCGAGCACGTCTTTAGTCCATCCCGCGATATATACGCCACCATAGTTATCAACCGCAATACTCGTACCTTCGGTCTCCGGAATACTCGTACCTTCGGTCTCCGTTGTGTCCACACCCAATTCCTGAATCCAAACTTGTTCTCCCGAACTTGCCCGGAATTTTGCCACCCACGCTTTTATTTCTATTGTTGGACCATGATCTGTTTGAATGCGACCAACAGCATAAACGCCACCGCTATCATCGACAGCAACTGCAGCAACTTCATGGTTGACAATCAGTGCATCAAGGGGATTTTCTATACCACCTCCGAATTGTGCGATCCAATCGCGGGAAAGCTCGTTACTATCGTCACTACTCACAACATATTTCGCAATCCAAACTTCATTGCCATACGAACCATCGCCAGACGAATCATCGGTCTTGTCTTCCCCAGTTTCAGCATCTATTGCATTGGACATGATACCTGTGGTATAATAAGAACCGCTAGTGTACACGTTACCGACAGCATACACATTACCACTCTCATCAACGGTAACACTTATACCGACAGACTCCGCACTCTCACTACCGAATTGGTCGATCCAAACCAATTCCCCAGCCGTACTCAATTTGGCTAGCCAAACATCTTTGCTTCCCACAGCACTCAGAGCCTCTCCATCTGACCCGAGCATTGAACCCCCATTGACATAGCCAGTCGCGTACAAATACCCGTTCCCATCTGCCACGATACCGCTAATTGAATTTTCTGCCTCCGTGCTCTCATCCGATGAGTCCTGAGAGGAAAATTGGTAAGGCCATGCTGTATCTTCTTCTATATCTCCCGTATCGCAGTCAACTTTGACGATCCGACTCCCTTTACTGCTCGCAGTCTGCGTTTCAATGGCTAGGTAAACGCCATCATCGTCGATCGCAATTCCATAACTGGTGTGATCTTTATCTTTATCGTTTTCGAGGCTGAATTGTTGAAGCCAGATTTGCTCTCCCGATTTGATGTAAAATTTAGCAACCCAGACATTTCTGATTTCCTCCGCGCTATCGGAGAACGTCCCCCAAGTATATCCGGTGGCATAGACGTAGTTTTCGTCCTTGTCTAAGACAATTGCCTGACCGTTATCGTCTGCGGCTGTTCCCAGTTGTGTCAGCCAGTCAGATTGAGTTTGCATGGTTTACCTCTGTTTGTTGTCCAATGGTTTTGAGTGTGTTTTTTATCGGGTCGGTGCACTTGGTTGCGGACTGCGATCGTCGGCGCGATCGCGGTTGTGGGTTTATCCGCTCAGAATGGTCAGGATCGAGTTGAAGTTATTCGCCTCGTTGCTGTTTTCCTCCTCCTCAGTCGAGTCTGAGTCTTCAGGGGTCAAATCTGCTGCGTTGCTGCTTTCCTCCTCCTCAGTCGAGTTTGAGTCTTCCGGGGTCAAATCTGCTGCGTTGGCGCGATCGGCATCTTCTCCCGTACTGAGGAGAGAGGCGATATACTGCCGCACAACTCGGGCTACGTCGTCCTTGTCTTCGGACATCTCCCCCAACCGAGCGAGCCAAATATCCGCATCTCCCTCATTGGTTGCCAAGTCGGACATCTCGCCGTAGGTAAACCCCGTCGCATAAAGATTGCCCTCGGGATCGACGGTAATGCCGTGAATGCCATCGCCGCGATCGCTAGAGGACGCGACGTGCTCGAGCCAAATTTGCGCTCCGGTTGGGGCGCTATACTTGGCGATCCAAGCGTCATTGTTAGTATTGGTGGCATCTGTCGTTAACTGACCAGTCGTCCATCCCGCAATATACACGCCGCCATAGTTATCGACTGCGATGCTCGTTCCTTCAGTATTTTTGTTATCGCTGCTATTAGTATGGCTGAGTTGCTCGAGCCAAACCCTTTCTCCCAAACTTGCCCGAAATTTTGCCACCCATGCTCGTTCCCCCGAGCCATCTTCTCTGGGGTCGTCGGTTAAGCTATCTTCAGTCTTGCCGATCGCGTAAACGCCGCCGCTCTCATCCACAGTAACTCCAGTGGGGCGATCGTTGTCATTGCTCCCGAATTGCACAATCCAATCCCGGGAACCGTCACTTGTATATTTAGCAATCCAAGTATCCTCTAAGTTATCGGCATTTTCTGTTTTATCGGAAGTTGCAGTCTCGATCCCCGGCATGACCCCGGTAGTATAGCCAACGACGTAAACGTTACCGCGATCGTCGATCGCAATGCCATTGGCGCGATCGTCGGCATCGCTTCCGAGTTGGACGACCCAAATTAGGTGACCATCTACCGTTAATTTCGCAATCCAAGCATCATCGCCCCCAGCCGAGTCTAGCACTGCTCCCGTTTCCGAGAGCATCGATCCGGCTACATAGCCCGTTGCATACAAATAACCGCTACCATCCGCCACCAGAGCGTGGATGCTATTCGATACATCATTTTCAGACTGAAACGAGTAAGTTTCTTGTTGGGTTCCCTCCTCGAGGGCGAATTTCGCGATCGCGCTCGAGGTGATATCGTCATTATGGGTTGTTTCAATCGCCACGTAAACCCCACTCTCATCGAGCGCAATGCCATTACTCGTTTGTGTTGTGTCGTCTGCCGAGGTGAGTTGCTGAAGCCAGATTTGCTCGCCCGATCGCGCATAAAATTTAGCAATCCAAACATTTTGCGTCCCATTGCTCTCGGCTGAGGGAGCGAAGAGCGATCCCGAGGTATATCCCGTCGCATAGACGTAGCGGTTGTTCTCATCGACAATAATTGCTCTCCCGCTATCTTTTTGGGACGTTCCCCATTGCGTCAGCCAATCGATCGCCGTTTCCATGGCTCACCTCAGCTTATCATCCAGTAACCGCAAGGCATCCACGAGATTGAGCTTGCCAAACCCCGCCTTGCGATGTTTGAACCGCCGATCGACCTTGTCGGCAGTTTGTTGGAGCAAATACTTAATTTGGCGATCGCGCAATTTGACCCCTCCCTTCTTCAAGGCATAAGATTTCAACAACGCCGCCGCACCCGCTACAAAAGGGGCAGCATGAGACGTACCCGTTGAAAACGCGTAATCGTCGTTGAGATAGGTACTGTAAATATCGGTGCCGGGGGCGACGAGATCGACTTGTTTGCCGTAGGTGGAGAAGGGAGCTATGCGATCGCCCTCATCAATTGCGCCGACAGTAATGACGTAAGGTAGAGCACCGGGATAGTAGGATTCTTCCTGACCGTCATTTCCCGAGGCCGCCACCAAAGTCACGCCTTTGAGCTTAGCATAGTCTACCACTTCTTGATGTGGCAAGCCCCCTCCCGTCCTTTTCACCCCCAAACTCATGTTAATGACATCCGCGCCGCGATCGATCGCCCATTTAATGCCGGTGTTGATATTATCAATTAACCCCGACCCGACCCGCTTGTTGCCTTTTTTCATGGCACCCAAAACCCGCACGGGCAAAACCTTGCATTGAGGCACCACTCCCACCGGGACGCGATCGCCTTTGGCGGCAATAATTCCCGCGACGTGAGTCCCATGTCCTACTTCATCCTCGGGATCGTCGTCAAATCCTAAAAAGTCCCCGACAAATTGACCCGCCCCGTCGATAATATCTACAAAATCGTATCCCGGTAATACGGCTGCTGCCAGTTCCGGGTGATTGAGATCTACTCCCGTGTCGAGAATCGCCACCGTAACCCCCGCATCCCCCCGGGTAAAGAGTTCGTGAGCATCGGGCACGCCAATCGTCCGACGCGATCGCGAATCCGTTTGTGCGCTCATTTGTGCCGAGTGCAATTCCGGTAAGTCTGCATAACCGATCTCACCGACCGTTGCGGATTCGATGCTCGGCAGTCGGGACAGCTCTCGCAGCAGTCTCGGAGGGATGGCGCGCGCCTGCTGTAAAATAATGCGATAGATGCGATCGAGGCCGCAATCCCGTTCGTTGGCACTCCATTGGCGATCGGCACTGTCATATTCTTTCGTCACCCAAATCGGCAACCCGTAGCGCGAAAAAACCGCATCGACATCGGGACGCGCGCGGGTGCGAGCCAAGCCGCGATCGGCAATAAACCGTTGCCAGTGAGGAATCGCGGCATCTGTGGGTAGGGGGTGTTTGAATTTCAAACGAACGTGCCATTTCATCAGCGATCGAGCCTCCCGATGACCGCAAGACATCCTCGAAAGTAACACACTGATTCCTGGGGAATTCTCTATCCTTAATAATTCGTTGTAATTCGGCGCGATCGCGATCGCACATCTTATTTTTCTCTGTCCAAATCAAGAATGAACAGTTATCAATGAGCCATGAAAATGAGCAATTTAGCGGTTTTCTTCAAGTCGAAATAGTCCAGTAGGGTGCGTTAGTGGAACGTAACGCACCACAATTCTTAAAAAACAGTGCATTACGGGTAGGATATCTTCCCAATAGATACGAATGCTACGAGACATAAATAGCCTCCCATTCTCTCCTTTCTCAAATTAAGAGATCGAGCATTTTTCGGCTGACTAAATCGACTTTTTTATCCAATCTATCTTCGAGGTAGAACTTTAAGTTCATGTAACGATCGAAGGTAATTTTACCTTCAAATTCAACCCAGATATTGATATCGCTATTTTCAGTCGCTTCGTCTCGGGCGACAGAACCGAAAAGTGCCAAGGATTTTACGCTGTAATTGGCGATCGCATCGTATCGTTCTGTTAATTGCTGTAAAATTTCCTCTCATTTCATCATTGCCAGCGATTGCATTTCAACTCATTTTAACAGTTTTCTTTGAGAAGGCGATCGCAGCGATCGAGTTTTACGAAAATTAAGTTATTCTGGTTTGATAGATTGAGAACTCAGATCGTGACGATTCACGAACAAGCGATCGAATCATAATTCAGTTTCAGAATGGATAATTTAACGGATTTTTCCTTAGAAAGCTCTGGCTATTCAGTCAAGCGTCTCGCGCCAGAAGATGCAGGCATTCTTCAACCCCTCTACGAACAATGTCTGGAGTTTATCCTTTTAACCGATGGGATTCCTCCTTCACCCACGGCAGCGCGTGAAGAATTTAAAGATGTACCGGAAGGAAAAACCCTAGAGGATAATCATATTTTGGGTTTATTCGATGCCAATAACATTTTGTTAGGGACAATTGTTGCCTATCGGCACTATCCTAACGATCGTACCTGGTGGATCGGGCTGATGATGCTTGCTCCTGAATGGAGAGGGAGGGGTTTGGGAGCAGCGTTTTATCGAGCTTTTGAGGGTTGGGTATTGGTGCGGGGCATCTCCGAGATCTCTCTGTGCGCGATCGCGGCAAATGAGCTGGGATTGAAGTTTTGGCAGAAAATGGGATTTGAGGTCATTCGCAAAACACCCCCGCGACAATTTAAAGCCAAAACCCATGAAGTTTACGTATTGAGTCGAGCGATCGGATGAGAATAATATAGTAATAATAGTACGATCGCCTGTGGGATAAGTTGGGTCGCGATCGCGGTTGCAAGTTTTTAAAAACCAAAAGGATGTTATCGTGCCTTGAGGATGCAGCGCGGTCAGATCTTGCACCCAAACCATGTAGATCGTACCAAAAGATCGCCAATTGTGCAAATTGAAAAAAGAGCGGCTATCAATTTCATGCAAACTAACTCATTTCAATCGCTAAATGTCGGGGTTGGGGATTATTTTTCAACCGCGATAGCCTGTAGGGTGAGTTGGGTGGCGATCGCCAGCTTTGAGAAAATAGTATAGATAGTATAAAATGAGAATGATAGAGGCGCGATCGCTCCTGCAAGTTTTAAAAAATCTCAGCGTACAGACAGTGGCCAAGGATAAATTTCACGAATCCGTAAAACAAGCGCTCATTAAGGATAAATGGATGATTACTCACGATCCATTACGAATTGAATTTGGAGAAGAAGATAAAATTCAGATTGATTTAGGTGCAAAACAGATTTTAGGAGCAGAACGAACCGGCCAAAAAATTGCTGTAGAAATTAAGAGCTTTTTAAATGACTCTGCTATGTTCGATTTTCATTTAGCGTTGGGACAATTTTTAAATTATCGTTTAGTTTTAGAGAAAGTAGAACCAGACCGAATTCTTTATCTTGCCATTCCTCTTGCTGCTTACCAATCCTTTTTTCTCCGGGATTTACCCAAAGCTGCAATTCAACGATATGAATTAAAATTGCTTGTTTACGATCCAATTCATGAGGCAATTGTAAAATGGATAAATTAACGCAATATCGACAAAATATTCAAGATTTGCTCGCAGACCACGCTCGAGTTCAACCCATTGGTGGGGAAATCGAATCTCAGACTGTTTTCGATTTGCAACGCGATCGCTATTTGTTAATCGATTTAGGATGGGATGGACAGCGACGTATCTATTCTGCGGTTATTCATATTGAAATTCGAGAGGGTAAAATTTGGATTCAACGCAATCAAACCGATTCTCCCATTGCTGACGATCTGTTAGCAAGAGGGGTCGCGAGAGAAGATATCGTTGTAGGGTTGCAGCCACCGGAGTTTAGGCAATATACGGGGTTGGGTATTGCTTAGATCGCTGGCTTGGGAAACCGAGATGGAAGCGCGATCGCTTGTGGGGAGAGTTGGGGTGCGATCGCCCTTTCAAGTTTTTAAAAACTTCAACTTTGGCGATTGCCACCAACTTCTAATAATGCTTGTTGAGTTTGAGAATGAGAAACGCCATAAGGAGTATAGGGTCTAATTTCAGGAGGTTGCAATCCCAACACGATCGCATCGGTGGGAATTCCTGCTGCAACTAATTCTTCAGCAATCAAGCGATCGGTATTATTGGCTTGAATCCACACTTGACCCTCAATAATATCGATGTGCATGACGCAATGATGAACCCGCAATCCTTTTGACCAACCGATGGAAAAAAGCAGATAGCGGTCATTTTCCCGATCGAAAAGTGTTTCATTGCGGACATTTTCATCCAATGCAGGAATCTCAGCATATTCCTGTAAAAGTTTGCGAACAATTTGGCGAAAATCTTCTAGGGTAGCCATTTGACAATGTCCTCCAGTTGTGGATTGAAAATAAGAAGTTTAAGGCGATTCTTATCTAATAGAAATTGACCAAATCGATCTCCTTTAAAGAGGTCTGTAAAAGCATTTAAAGGAATCGCAAGGTAAATCTCTCGATCTGGCTCAATTTGTTCTAAAATATCGCTATAAATTGTGTATTGTCCTAAAGCCTGCTCCAAATCAGCAATTCTTGATTCTCTCAAAAAACTTTTGATCTCAACCGCAATCTTTTGCTTTTAAGTGAGGAATTGGATTGGATTGACTTCTATCTTTTGGCGATCGCCTGACCCAATAAAATAGCAGAAATAGAAGCGCGATCGCCAGTAGGGTGAATTGGGGTGCGATCGCGCTTGTCTGGTAAAATAGTGGAGATGGAAGTGCGATCGTGCTTACAAGTTTTTAAAAACCTTTTATGCGATCGCTTTCTAGAACATAAGATTTGCGATCGTTAATTCACCAAATAATCGCTTAGAGTTTTCAGTAGGTGCTGATGTCGTTCTGATGAAATTTCTCCAATCGAACCAATAATTTGATGGCGAGGCACGACCGCAAGGAAACCCAAACGAATCAAAGATGGAGAGCGCAAACCACTGGTTGCAAAATCCGGATCGGTAGGGGCAATAATATTGTCAAATCCGACAACTTCTTGATGGAGTTGGGTGCTAACGCCACAAACTAGGAAATCTTTATAGGGTGGCAGTTCTCGAAGAAGAATAACCGGACGATTTTTAATTGTACCGTCAGCTTGGGGAATGGGGGTGAGAACAACATCAGCTTCCTGCATAATCAGGATTTATTGTTTTGATGGTATCAAGGGGATAATCGTCATCGCCATTATAGGCGTTATTCAGTTGATTTTTCGAGAAGTGCAACCACGCTTCTCGTTCTTCTAATTGTTCTGGAAGGATGGTCACAATGAGTTGGGTGTTGGGTTGAAGGGGATAGGGTTCGTCTAGCTGAATCGATCGCCCGTCAAAATGCGCTGATAAGGAAATAATCTGCATAGTTGAGCTCTATAAATGCAAATATTGCTATTGCTCAGTGTATCACGGGAATGATGAACGGCTCGATCGCGATCGCCTGTGGGGTGAGTTAGGTTGCGATCGCTTGCTTGGGAAACCGAGATAGAAGTGCGATCGCTTGTAGTGGTGCGACACAGCTCATTCTCGATTGAGGAGAAAGAAAACCATTCGGTTAGAGCCAATTGCGGCTAGAACTTAAGTCCGGATACGAATTCGCAATCGGACTTAAATCCTGAGACCTGTAGTTGGTAGAGTCCGTCGAAATTGCAGGAGTGGGAAAACATTTGGCGATCGCTGCACTATTTTAGTCGTGTCACGCTAGTCGGGTGAGTTGGGGTGCGATCGCGGTTGCAAGTTTTTAAAAACCAAATGATGTTATAGTGCCTTGAGGGCGCAGTACGGACAGATCTCGCACCCCAACCATGCAGATCGTACCCAAAGATCGCCAATTGTGCAAATTAAAAAAAGAGCGGCTATCAATCTCATGCCAACTAACTCATTTCAATGAACAATTATCAATGAACATGGAGGAGCGATCTCCTGTTCGGATTTGTAAAAATCTCAAATAAATTCTACGCGATCGCTCATTTCTTCTGGCTCGATACATTCCCAAATCAAAATTAAAAATTGTAAAATCTCTCCAATCGAGCGACTGTTTTGCTTGCAGTAAATAATACCGGAGTGTTGGATTTTTGCATGATGAAGTCGTAAAAAATCATCGTCTTGCGTAAAAATTACTCGGTTTTGAGACCGTGAAAATTGTAGTTGTTCTTCATCGGAAGTTCCCATAAGTCCTTGCTCCGGCGAGGTTGTTACGTCAATTCCCCGTCGTCTTAGACCTTCTGCGATCGCGCCATTAACATTTTCATCTAAATGAAATCGAATGGTTTGTGACATTTCGATTTTTTAATTTTTGTTGCAGGAGAGAGGGAGTTTTAGCTTTTAATTCTTCTGCAAAGGCTTCTCCTTCTGCGATTTGCTGGCGAATTTCTTGGATATGGTCGTGATAATATGCTAAAGCTGCGTAGACATCAGCCAACGTAATAGTAGGATAATGATAAACGATTTCATCTGGACTCATTCCCAGATCTTCTTGCCAAATGACAATATCTTGCACTTTAATTC
>JBFRWJ010000327.1:0-5707 GCA_051439525.1 Spirulina sp.
GTCTTCTCCTCTGGGGGGGGGGTTTTTTCCACGGGTTTTTTCAGGGTGGGCAGTTTGGGGGCGGGGGTCGATCGCACTTCCATCGGGGGGATGGGTTCGGGGGTCTGTAACAAGAAGACAACTAAAGGACGGCATCGCAGTTCTCGCCGTGCTAACCGTTCCAAATAACTTTCAATTTCTGCCTTTAAACCGATCCAATCAATCTCGGTTTTCCCGCCGTCTAGAGTGCGCACGAACTGTTGACCTCGTTCGTTGAGAGTGTGTTCGATATTGCGAATGACTAAATGTTGCAGGAGCGATCGCTCAATGGTTCGCGCGACCCCGCGCAGGTGGACCTCGGGGGGAGCAATAAGTTTCAGGTCGCGATCGACGGCGGCGGCGACGGTGACCACTCCATCCTCAGCTAGTTGCTGGCGTTCTTTCATCACTTCATCGTGAACGATACCCGCACCATCCACCAATTTAATGCCTGAAGGCACTTGCCCGGCAATACCGATACTATCTTGAGTGAGTTCGACGATATCGCCATTATTGATAATGACGGTATTGTCTTCGGGAATGCCCATATTGTGGGCTAACTGGGCGTGTTTGACCAACATGCGGTGCTGGCCGTGGACGGGAACGAAAAATTTGGGTTTGGTCAAGCCCAGCATGAGTTTTTGGTCTTCTTGGGCACCGTGACCGGAGACGTGAATGCCGTGCTGGCGACCGTAAATCACTTTTGCCCCGCGCATCATCAGGCGATCGATGGTGCCGACGACGGCAAGGGTATTGCCCGGAATGGGATTGGCGGAGAAAACGACGGTATCTCCTTCTTTGATGCGAACGTGCGGGTGAGAATCGTGGGAAATGCGCGTTAAGGCCGCAAGGGTTTCTCCTTGGGATCCCGTTGTCAAAATGAGGACTTTTTCGTCTGGCAGCCCCGGCAAGGCTTTTAAGGGCACGAATAAGTCATCGGGACATTTAATATACCCTAATTCGCGAGCGTGAGCGATCACGTTCAACATCGATCGCCCGACAATAATGACTTTGCGATCGTGTTTTTGGGCCAATTGCAAAATAATATTGACCCGATGTACGGAAGAGGCGAAAGTGGTCACGAATAATCGTTCTCGAGCTTGGGAAAAGACGCGATCCAAGTTGGGATAAACGGCTTGTTCGGAAGGGGTGTGACCGGGAGTTTCGGCATTGGTAGAATCGCTGAGGAGACAGAGTACGCCTTTTTCTCCATGTTCTGCTAATTTTTGCAGGTCGAAATGCTCGCCGTCTACGGGGGTAAAGTCGATTTTAAAATCTCCCGTATGAATAATTACTCCTAAAGGCGTATGAATGGCTACGCTAAAACTATCGGCCATGGAGTGGGTATTGCGAATGTATTCCACCAAGAAATGCTTGCCGATCCTGACCATTTCTCGCGGTAACACTTTATGTAACTTGGTGCGATCGCTAACGCCAGCTTCGCGTAATTTGTCTTGCAATAAGGTCATCGCCAAACGCGGACCGTAAATGTCGGGAATATCGAATTGTTTGAGATGATAGGCAATTCCCCCGATGTGATCTTCGTGACCGTGGGTGACAATCATCCCTTTAATTTTCTGGCGATTTTCCTGCACGTAGGTCATATCCGGCAAAATAATGTTAATTCCGTGCATTCCATCCGTGGGAAATCACAATCCCGCATCGAGGAGGATCATTTCCTCCTCATATTCAAAAATACAGGTATTTTTGCCAATTTCGTGCAATCCCCCAAGCGGAATAATTTTGAGTTTTGAGTCGTTTTTAATGATTGGTTATTGGTTATTGGTTATTGGTTATTGGTTATTGGTTATTGGTTATTGACGCATTATTCGTTCATCTTTCATCTTTCATCCTTTTAGATAAGCCCTAATTCTTCTAGCACTGCTTTCAATTTTGCTTCTAATTCAGCAGGCATCTCGCACAGAGGAGGACGCACTCTACCCACATCCCAGCCTTGTAGTTTTAATGCAGCTTTGATGGGAATGGGATTGGTGGTATAAAACAAGGCTTTAAACAGAGGAAATAATTTCAGATGGATGGCTGTAGCGACTTGAAGTTCGCCTTTTTCGCAGGCAGCGATCGCATCTTGCAAGGCATTACCCACCAGATGGCTGGCAACGCTCACGACACCCTTTCCTCCCACTGCTAATAAGGGAAGCGTGAGAGAATCATCTCCCGAATAGATGGCAAAATTCGCAGGCGTTGAAGCACGGATTTGGGTGGCTGTATCGAGACTGCCACTGGCTTCTTTAATGCCAATAATATTATCAATTTTTGCCAGCTCGATCGCTGTTTCCGCTTCTAGATTCCGTCCGGTACGACCGGGGATATTGTAAAGCACGATCGGCAAATCGGGACAAGCTTCGGCGATCGCTTTAAAGTGTTCGTACAATCCGGCTTGCGGCGGTTTATTGTAGTAAGGAACCACTTGCAAGCTGCCATCAACTCCCAATTTAGCAGCATGTTGCGTTGCCGCGATCGCTTCTCGGGTCGAATTTGAACCGGTTCCGGCTAACACTTTACCGCGATCGCCGATCGCGGCTTTGACTTCTTGAAAAAGTTGGTATTCTTCCTCTCGAGTTAAGGTGGGAGATTCTCCCGTTGTCCCGCACAATAAAATCGTGTTAGATCCATTATCTATTAAGTAAGATGCGAGTTTTGTCGCGGTTTCATAATTGACACTGCCATCGGCTTTAAATGGCGTAATCATTGCCGTGATCACTCGACCAAAGTCTGTCTCTACCACATTATGACTCCAATTTGGTTCTTAGTTATTTGTTCTTTGTTGTTGGTTGTTCCCCAACTGGTGACCCTTCGGGGCAGTGCTTCTTAAAGCCGGACTCAGGTTCCGGCTTAAGCACTGCCTGGTGACTGGTGACTGGTGACTGATTAAGTTTTGGTTATTTGTTGTACTCTAACTGATGAGGTATGACTGTTTTCAGTGTTGGTTTTTTATACGGAAACAGCCATTTTTTTCGGCTTTAAACCATCTTTTTCTACTAATAATTCAGCAATTTGTATGGCATTGAGGGCTGCACCTTTCCGAATTTGATCGCCACTCAACCATAATTCTAAACAATTTGGATGAGAAATATCTTGGCGAATGCGTCCGACTAAAACATCATCTTGTCCCGAGGCTTCTATAGGCATGGGAAAATAATTTTTTTGCCAATCTTCCACTAAACGAACCCCACTCGTCTCCGATAAAATTTCTCTGGCCTTTTCCACGGGAAACGGTGCATTAAATTCTAAATTAATGGCTTCTGAGTGGGCGCGAAGAACGGGAACGCGAACGCAAGTTGCACTGACCCTTAAATGAGGAGCATTAAAAATCTTGCGGGTTTCGTTCACCATTTTCATTTCTTCCTGACAATATCCTTGTTCGTTCAAGGGAGAATTATGGGGGAAGAGATTAAAGGCGAGGGGATAGGGTAAAATTTCTGCTTGAGGTTCTTTGCCCTCTAGGATCGATCGCGATTGAATTTTCACTTCTTCCATTGCTCTTGCTCCCGCACCGCTTGCGGATTGATAAGTCGCGACGATAATGCGATCGACCCTGTGAACGCAGTGCAGGGGATAAACCGCCATACCCATGAGAATCGTCGTACAGTTGGGATTGGCAATAATTCCTTTGTGTTCCCTTGCTGCCTCGGGGTTGATTTCCGGGACGACGAGGGGAACATCAGGATCCATGCGAAAAGCACTGGAATTATCAATGATAACGGCTCCGGCTTCTACGGCTGCAGTTGCCCATTTTTTGGACGTCGAACCCCCTGCTGAAGCCAAAACTAAGTCTATCCCTTGGAAAGACTCTTCTTCAACCGACTCGACGGTAAGACTTTCCCCGCAAAAGGAGATTTTTTGACCTGCCGATCGCGGCGATGCCAGTAACTTGAGGGACGCAACCGGGAACTGACGTTCCTCTAAGAGTTCGATTAATTCCGTTCCTACGGCTCCAGTTGCCCCTAAAATTGCGACGTGAATTTTTGGTTCGGACAATGAATTTATGCCTCCATTTTTCTAAATTGATGGTTTTTCAAAATAAACTTGACTGGAAAAAAATTGAGTGGGTTCTCTTAACTTCATTAATTTTTTCGTAAATATAAGTAATTTTAGGGATTTTCCAGCATATCAGACGATTTTAGTATACTTTGACTTTAATTATAACACCAAATGAGGTTTTGCTAGCATTCTCGTTCTCCCTCTTCGCCAAAATTCTTGAGGGAGCCATCTCTGATGGGATCTAATGGGGATGTTCGGTGCGACAGGGTTTGACGATCGCGCCGCCGGCAAAGGGGCTGTTTCCCTCAATCGTTCCGATCTTACCCCCTCCCCGGCAATTTTTTCCACCAATCCCGAAGATTGCGTTAAGACCAGACCCAAATATATTATTATCGTATAGGTTAGCCCGAGAAAGCAAACGATAGATAACTTGTCAGAAAGCGAGTGCTCGATGAAAATTATTGCCAAGTCAAAACGTCCTGCCAGTCAAATTGCCCTAGAAATCGAAATCCCCCCCGAAACCTCCAAGCAGGCTTACGAACAGGTCGTTCGCGACCTGTCGCGTAAGGTCAAAATTCCGGGGTTTCGCCAAGGAAAAGTACCGCGCCAAATCTTGGTTCAGCGTCTGGGATCGAAAAATATTAAAGCCGAAGCCCTCGAAAAAATCGTGCAAGAGAGCGTCCAAAGCGCGATCGACCAAGAATCCATCGAAGTTTTGGGCAACTACAAGCTCGAGCCGACTTTTGACGAACTCGTGGGCAGCTACAAACCCGGGGATGCTTTGGTGTTCTTGGCTTCGATGGATGTATCTCCCGAAGTTAAGCTAGGAGACTACAAAACCTTGGCGGTTAAAGCTGAAGAAATTAAATACGACCCCGGACAAGTCGATGAATTTTTAGACCGACAGCGATCGCGCTTGGCCACTCTCGTTCCCATCGAAGATCGCCCCGCACAAAAAGGAGATACGGTGGTTGTCGATTACGCCGGACGCTTGAAAGCGAATGAGTCTGGAGAAGAAGAAGCCATCTCCGGGGCAGAGGCAAAAGATTTTCAACTCGAGCTAGAGTCCGGGAAATTTATCGAGGATTTAATTACCGGGATTGAGGGCATGAATATGGGAGAAAGCAAAGAAATTCCCGTGAAATTCCCCGAAGACTACGCCCGCGAAGATTTAGCCAACCAAGATGCCATCTTTAGCGTCACCTTACACGAGATTAAAGAAAAAGAACTGCCAGAACTCGACGACGAACTCGCAGACGAAATTAGCGAGTTCGAGACCCTAGACGAACTGCAGGAACATCTCGAATCCCAATACAAAGAAAAAGCCGAAAATGAAACCAAGGGCAATATTGAGGCAGCGATGACCAAAGCCCTTGTGGAAATTACGGAGATCGATCTGCCCGAAACCCTCATCGAACAAGAAGTGGAAAATCTCCTCAAGCAAAGTCTGATGGAGATGGAACGCTACGGATTGGATGTCAACAAGTTCCTCACCGCCGATCGCGTCCCGCAACTCAAAGAAGCTGCCCGTCCCGAGGCGATGACGAACATTAAATCCTCCCTGTCCCTCGCCGAAGTGGCCAAACAAGAAAACTTAGAAGTCGACCCAGAAGAACTGGAAAAACGCGTCGCCGAATTGGTCGAGCAATTAAGCGATCGCAAGTTGGACATGGATCGCGTGCGAGAG
>JBFRWJ010000328.1:0-4679 GCA_051439525.1 Spirulina sp.
GCGATCGAGTTCGACAACCGCATTGAGTCGCGATGGGGTAAGCGGCGAGATTTGCAATTTTGAAAGGGTCATTTCAGTGAACAGTGAACAGTGAACAGTATCAATGACTTCAGTCGGAAGCTGGAGATTCGACCTATTTTCGTTCGCTCCTCTTACAAGGGGACACGGGAAATCTCTTTTTTTGGGTCATTTCGATGAACAATGAACAATGAACAACGAACAATACCGACAATGAGTCAATCCACTCGGGCGCGATCGCTAGAACTGGCTAAGTTCTTTTTGAAGCTAGGAATCATCGGTTTTGGGGGGCCTGCGGCCCACATTGCCATGATGGAAGAAGAAGTCGTCGAGCGCCGTCAATGGTTGACGCGAGAACATTTTCTCGATCTGGTGGGAGCCACGAATTTAATCCCCGGTCCCAACTCCACCGAAATGGCCATTCATGTGGGCTACTCTTATGGGGGCGCGATGGGTTTGGTGGTGGCGGGGTGCTGTTTTATCGGCCCGGCAGTGGTCATGACGGGGATTTTGGCATGGCTGTACGTCAGTTTTGGAACCCTCCCCACGTTTGCCCCTTTATTGTACGGAATTAAACCCGCCGTTTTGGCAATTATTGCGGGGGCGTTGTGGCGGTTGGGCAAGAAGGCCATTAAATCGCGATCGCTCTTAGTCATTGCCGGTTTGGCAATTGGTTTGTTGCTTCTGGGGGTCAATGAAGTCCTTGCCCTCTTAATTGGGGGCATTGTCGGCATGTTGTGGTTGCGCTGGCAATCTCCCCCCCAGTCTCTCGCCGAATTCGCCATTGCCAGTTTAAATGTTCTGGGGGCGGGACGGGCAACTGCGGCAAGTTCGCCAACAATCTCCCCGACTTTATGGCAGTTGGGGTTATTTTTCCTCAAAGTCGGGTCGATTTTATTTGGGAGCGGTTATGTTTTAATTGCCTTTTTAGAAGGAGAATTGGTGGGTGGGGGTTGGTTGACCCAACAACAATTATTAGATGCGATCGCGATCGGGCAATTCACTCCCGGACCGATTCTTTCGACATCCACATTCATCGGTTACATCATTTTAGGGATTCCAGGCTCCCTCGCGGCCACCTTGGGCATCTTTCTCCCTTCCTTTGTTTTAGTGGCGATTTTAAATCCCATCGTGCCGCTCTTGCGGCGATCGCCTTGGACGGCGGCTTTTTTAGATGCTGTGAATGCCAGTGCCGTCGCTTTGATGGTGGTGGTGACCCTCAGACTGATCGAGGCCATTTTGTGGCAGCCTAACTTGGGACTGCCCTTCGATCCGATCGTGTTAGCGATCGCGGGGGCGAGCGCGATCGCCTTGTTTCGCTTTCGACTCAACGCCCCTTGGTTGGTTTTGGGCGGAGCGTCGATCGGATTTCTCTCCTCCTTCTTGACCTAATCCCTCCCCGACTTGGCCAAAGTTTTTTGGAAAGCTTTGGTCGTCCGTCGCCAGAGCGATCGCACGTATTTAATTTGATCGATTGCGTGCAGGACGACAAATCCGAGGAAAGTATAAGCCAGCCAGAAATGCAAACTGCGCCCCAACTCGACAACCTCCGAATTAACCGGAAAAATATCGGGTAATGTGGCGATCCAGAAGAAGGACACATTATCGCTCCGGTAGGAATTGGAGAGGAAAAAGCCACTGAGGGGAACCCCCAGCATGAACAGATAAATTGCCCCGTGCAACAGAACTCTGCGCATCCATTTGTGGGTAAATTTGGGCAGGCGATGGGTATATTTGCGCCACCAAACTCGCTGCAAAATCCAAATCCGCCAAATCAGCAAGGCCATCGTTAATACCCCGATAGACTTGTGAAAAATGTAAGCGTGTTTGCGCAGTGCTGTTTGGTCTGGCATTTCCACCATGACGAGACCCCCAACAAACAACAGTAAATAACAGGCCGCCATCCACCAGTGCATCGACCACAATTGCTGGAAGGCTGAAGTTAAGCGAGGTTTGGGTTTCATCCCTGGGGAAGTTGTTTCGCGAGCGGTCATTGAATTTCTCCTAAACCTTGAATGGCAATTGCGATGGGTTTGTCTTTATCCCTTGCCACAAATCTAAAAACTTTATTACGTTTTTGACAACCCCTCCTCAGTTCGATCTTCCCCGAAATGTACGAGAGTTATTATTGAGAATTATGGCTTTTGCCATCCGCGATCTCCATGGGAGGCCTTCTGGCATCGATTCTTGTTTAAAAGAGAAAAACGAGATGCCGCAAAAATGGCGATCGCGCGGTAAGCTAAACTTTGGCAGGCAAATCGTCAAGACAGAGCGAAATCGCGAACAACAATGAAATCATTCTTAATCCGTTGGACGGCAACTCTCGGTATATCTCTGGGCATCCTCGGCATGTGGGGGCAAAACTTCACCGCCCTTGCTTTACCCGATAGCGATCTCGAGCAGATTCTTTCCCCCGTCCCCGTTTTTATGATTACTGATGGAGAAGGAAAGCCCCTCACTGCCACGGTAGGAGAAGGCGGCTCCGTTGTGGCGGGAGTCTTCCTCAGTCGTGGCGATGCCCAATCGTTTATCACGAATATCGGTAGAGAGCAACCCGAGCTGGCCCGTCAGCTTCAAGTTTTAGCTTTACCTCTGAGTCAAATTGTTCGTCAGGCGCGATCGCAAGATTCAATCCAGTTCGAGTTTATCGCAATTCGAGGACAGCTCGAAGCCGCCCAACAAGTCCAGCAAGACTTTCAAGGTACGCCGCTTTTTGCGGCCAAGACGGGTGCAACAGATGGATATCTCAGTATTACGGTGAACAATCGCCAAATGATTCCTTTCTTTTTTGAGAAACAAAAACTCGATGACCTCATCAACCGCTTTAGCCAGCAAAATCCGAACCAAGCCAATGATATCACCATTCAAGTCGTGCCTCTGGAGCGCATAATCGAGACTTTAACCAATTCTGAGGAAGAAACCTTAAAACAGATCGTCCTCGTTTTATCGGAAGAATCTTTACAATACGTGCGATCGCTCCAGCCACAACAATAGTCATCTCAATTTGCAGTTCGCAATGGAAAAACCCGCTCTACCTCGTTCCTTGTTAAACTTGGAATATAGGCAAACTTTTGGTGAATTTAAGGATTAAAAACCATGTGGGTATTTGGTGTTATCGCTGTTGTCGTTTACGGCGTTGGCATTTGGAAATTTTGGAGAGGATACCAACGCACTAATTTCCAACCCGGCTTTACTAACCGCGTCATGCTCGCGCTATGCTGGCCGGTCTTAGTGGTCGCCAACAAATCCTATCGGCAGAATTTTCAGAAAGCGCTGAAAGGCCGATAGTAATGCAAGGCAATTGACTCCATTGAGTGCATTAAAAAAAGTATGGGCGATCGGCGGGACGAGTGAAAGTCGAGAGATTGTAGAATTATTGGTCTCTCGCGCGATTCCTTGTATCGCGACCGTAACGACGCCAAATGCCCGATCGCTCTATCCCCTTCATCCTTTACTCGAGATGCGCGTGGGATGTTTAACCCCGGACAAACTCGAAGATTTTTTACGTCAAGAGAATATTGCGGCGGTGGTGGATGGGTCTCACCCCTACGCCAGCAGGATTTCCCAAACGGCGATCGCGATCGCCGCCCAATTGAAGATTCCCTATTTGCGCTATGAACGTCCGGTCTTAGAATCGGAAGGGGATATCTGGGTAGAGAGTTTTGAGGACTTAATTGCGGGGGATTATCTGCGCGATCGCCGCGTTTTGCTGACGGTGGGATGTAAAGCCTTACCGTTCTTTCAATCTTGGCAGGATCGCGCCACTCTTTTTGCTCGCGTCCTTCCTGCTGTAAACTCATTAGAGGTAGCGATCGCGGCGGGATTTTCTCCCCATCGGCTTATCGCCCTGCGTCCCCCCATTAGCGCCGAACTCGAGGAAGCACTCTGGCGACAGTGGCAGATCGATCTCGTTGTTACCAAAGCATCGGGACGGGAAGGGGGAGAGGATATTAAGCGATCGGTTGCTGCCAAGTTGGGCATTCCCTTGCTTGTCGTGGCGCGACCTCGGGTGAATTATCCCCAACAAACCGCAAATTTAGAAGACGTTTTTACATTTTGTCAGCAAACTTTAACGGAGGAGTCCAACAATGGCAGACCCAATCACCCCGGAAATTAGCGATCGCATTTGCAAGCACATGAACGAGGATCACGCGGAAGCGATCGCCTTATATGCCCGCGTTTTTGGCAAGACACCCGCAGCGACTAGCGCGCAAATGCTGGCGATCGACCCCCAAGGCATGAATTTAAACGTACAGGCGGATGGGATGGATATGAAAGTGAGGATTTCCTTCGACCACACCCTCGCGGACTCTGAAGACGCTCACCATACTCTCATCGATATGGTCAAACAAGCGCGGAACAGCAACCATTTGTAAATCGATCGGATTGGGGGGTGCGACAACTTTAAGATTTATATTTCTGAACAGGGAAGCACGATCGCACCGGATGCAAAGCGATCGAAGAATCTTAGATCTAGTCTGCTAGCCTTTTATCCCACACAATGCGACCCACCCGGGCCTGTTATTTCCGGCTTGGGCAGCATAATACCCCGGCACGGCGTGGACGTGAAAGTCTTTGGGTGCAAACCCAGCTTCTAAGGCATAGGTGGGGAAATCCTCAAATTTTGATGAACCCAGGTAGGGTTCTGAATTGGCCCAGAC
>JBFRWJ010000329.1:0-6168 GCA_051439525.1 Spirulina sp.
TTTGATTGAGGACTTTTGTACGCTGCTTGTCAATTTTTGAGAGCGATCGCAGTCTGGAGAATGATTTGGGGCAAGTGTTTGGAGGCGATCGCGTTGGAACTTCACTTTATTAGGGAATGTCTGGCGATTTCTTCGGCTTGAGGATTGCACTCTGGCCATTGACAACGATGAATACTATATCAAAGAACTACCCAAGATTTTGGGAATTCTCTCTTTACCTTTTCGTGAATAAAAACTATAGTATTTCTGCAATAAAAAAGCGATCGCGCATTTTTCAGTTTGTCGTTGATAGGAGGAACAAGTATGAATTCTGTGGAAACACAAATTCTTAAAGTGGAAGAGCAACTCAGACTTGCAATGCTGGCATCCGATGTCAAAGTTTTGGATGAACTCCTCGCATCGGAATTGATATTTACCAATCATCTCGGAAATTTACTGAGCAAGCAAGACGATCTCTCTGCACATGAATCGGGTTTAGTGAGGATCGAAGAACTCAAACAATCCGAGCAAAAAATCAAAGTCATCGAAAACATAGCGATCGTCTCGGTACGCACGCAAATTACGGGGAGTTATAATGGTATTCCCGCAAATGGTGATTTTCGTTTTACTCGAGTTTGGTCTGTTAATGACAATGGATCTTGGCAAGTAATTGCGGGTCATTCTTGTCTTATCGCCTAACAAATCTTTTCAAAGATATCTTGATTAGTTTCTTAAATATCTTAGTTTACGAAGGGCGATCGCAGATCCAAGATTCAGACATTTTCGATCCCTATACGGGAGGCAGTACCGTTGATTTAAAGGATGCTTATTTGGATATCAAAGTCGTTCTTTTCGATGGAACGATAGTCATTAAGGAACTTTTACTCTCAAATTTAGAAGAATGAAGAATTAGGAGAAGTCTGTCTGAACTTTTCTAGTTTGGAAGAGTTGTCAAATTGGTTGAGCAATCGAATTTGATTAAGTGGGGAAAAAACTGGCGATTGCGCAGTTAAATTCCGGTAAAATTGGCGAAGTTATTGTATCTTCAGTAAATAAAGTTGCTACTAAAGTCAAAAGCGTATTTTCTCGTCGATAAACTTCCACTTGTCGATTAAAGCGATCGACGATCCAATATTCTCTCACTCCTTGAACTGAATACAGTTTGAGTTTTGCTTCTCGATCGCGGCGTTCGTTTTGTCCTCCGGGGGAAATCACTTCAACAACCAACTCCGGTGCGCCACATAAATGTCCCGATTCGTCTTCAATTTCTTCCAATCGTTCCCGACTCACCCAAACCACGTCCGGCGAGACATTATCGGAATTAGAGAAAATAATCCCCGGCATAATAATTGCTTCGCCTAAATGATTGGACTCAGACCAAACATCTAATTGTCGGAAAATTTTACCGCTAATTTGTTGGTGTCTGCGGTGAGGCGATCGCGTCATAAAAAGTTCCCCATTAATAATTTCATAATGTACCCATTCATTCTCGGGCAGAACTTCTAAATCGCGATTCGTCCAGCGAATATTGGCAAGGGTTTGATTCATGTTTCTTCTTCTTTCGCTTTGGTAGATTTTTTGGTTCTCGTCGTTTTTGCTTTGGTTGTTTTTGCTTTGGTTGTTTTTGTTGTTGTTGATTTACGGGTTGTTTTCTTCGTTGCGGCCTTTTCTGCCAACAACTTTAACGCTGTTTCTAGGGTAATTCCTTCTACAGTCTCCCCTTCTGGAATCCCTACATTTGTTTTTTCATGCTTGATATATTTCCCGTAGGGACCCTCATAAATATTTACGGGTTTGTCATCATCGGGATGATTTCCCAATTCTCGCAGAGGGGTTTTAGAAGCACCGCGTCCGCGTCCTTTTTTCGGTTGTGCCAACAGTTCTAAGGCACGTTCCAACGTAATCGTTAAAACATCATCGGGAGCCTTAATCGAGCGATAATCTTTCTCCTTTCCTTGGGTATGAACCACATAGGGGCCAAAGCGCCCGTTATTGGCTTGAATTTTCCCCCCCGTGTCCGGATGAACCCCCAAAGTTCGCGGTAAAGCCAATAAGCCAACGGCAATATCGAGGGTTAAATCTTCTTGTTTCATTCCCTTGGGAAGCGATGCGCGTTTGGGCTTTTTATTCTCCTCGGTTTTCTCTCCTAATTGCACGTAAGGACCGTAATTTCCCGTGAGAATATAAATCGGTTCTCCTGTCTCTGGATGCAAGCCCAATTTATCGGGACCTTCCAATTTTTGCCGGATTAAAACTTCCACTTGTTCGGGATTCAAATCCGATGGAGTCAAATCGGGAGGAATCGAAGCCGCAATCTTTCCTTCCTCATTTTCCACCTCAATATAAGGACCGAAACGCCCGATTTTGACCCTTGCCTCGAGATTGGCTAAATTGACGGCTTTGGCAACACCGGGATCGATTTCCTCTTCCCGCACTTTAACTTGGGTTTCCAGTCCCGTTTCCCCTAAATAAAATCCTTCTAAATAAGGCAACCATTGCACCTCTCCCGTGGCAATTTCATCGAGGGTTTGTTCCATGCGAGACGTAAAGCGAGTGTCTACCAAATCATTAAAATGCGCCTCTAATAGACTGGTCACGGCAAAAGCCGTAAAGGTGGGAATCAGGGTTTTATTGCGGATTTGTGCGTAACCGCGATCGACGATGGTGCCGATAATACTGGCATAAGTGCTAGGACGACCGATTCCCTCACTTTCCAAGACTTTCACGAGGGAGGCTTCCGAATAGCGTGCCGGGGGTTTGGTTTCGTGTTGCAGGACTTCGAGTTCGTTACATTTGGGCGTATCCCCTGCTTTGAATTCTGGTAATAATACCTCTTGGTTTTCCAAAGCCGCATCGGGATCGTCAGATCCTTCCACATAGGCGCGGAAGAAACCGGGGAAATCAATGCGCTTGCCATTGGCCCGAAAGCCCGCATCTTCCACATCGATATTCACCGTAATTTGCGTGAGACGAGCATCCGCCATCTGACAGGCCACCGTCCGCTTCCAAATCAGGTCGTAGAGGCGCAATTCGCGATCGCTCAATCCCGTTTCTTGGGGGGTGCGAAAGGTCGATCCCGCCGGACGGATGGCTTCGTGTGCCTCCTGGGCGCCCTTGCTCTTGGTGGTGTATTGTTTGGGTTTGGGGCTGAGATATTCCTTCCCGTACTTTTCCTCAACGCACGATCGCGCCGCCGCGATCGCTTCTTCGGACAAATGCACGGAGTCCGTTCGCATATAGGTAATGTAACCTTCCTCGTACAACTTCTGTGCCGTCCGCATGGTATCCCGCGCCGATAAGCCTAACTTGCGGTTGGCATCCTGTTGTAAGGTGGAGGTGGTAAAAGGAGGATAAGGACGGCGTTTGGTGGGGCGTTCGTCAATATTGGCAACCTGCCAAGTTTTATCGATAATGCGATCGCGCAGGGCGGTGGCTTCTGCTTCATTCAACAGCACCACATCTTTGCCCTTGGCAATTTTTCCGGTGTTGGGATCGAAATCATTCCCCGTCACCAGTTTTTTGCCCCCTAGGGTGACGAGTTTGGCTTCAAACAGGCTCTTTTTCTGCTCCAAAGTGGCTTTTAAATCCCAGTACCCTCCCGACTTAAAGGCACGGCGTTCTCGTTCCCGACGCACGAGCAGGCGTACTGCGACCGACTGCACGCGACCCGCCGACAAACCGTAAGCAATTTTCTTCCAGAGGAGGGGAGAAAGGGTATAACCCACCAAGCGATCCAAAATGCGGCGGGTTTCTTGGGCGCGAACTAAGTTATTATCAATTTCCCGGCAATTTTGCAACGCCCTCTGAATGGCATCTTCGGTAATTTCGTGAAACACCATGCGCTTGATCGGCACCTTGGGTTTCAGGACTTGCAGCAGATGCCAAGAAATGCTTTCTCCTTCTCGGTCTTCGTCCGTGGCAAGGATGAGCTCGTCCGCAACTTTCAGAGCCTCTTTGAGCTCCTTAACGACCTTCTTCTTGGTTTTGGGGACGACGTAGAGGGGACTAAATTTATCCTTGACATTAACGCCTAATTTTGCCCAGTCCTTCTCCTTATGGGCGGGGGGAATTTCATCCGCAGAGGAGGGCAGATCGCGAACGTGACCCATTGAGGCTTCAACGCGATAGCCACGGGGCAGGTAATTGCGGATGGTCTTGGCCTTTGTGGGCGATTCAACAATGACGAGGGTTGACATGGGCGTTAATGAAACTTAACAGAATGAGAAGGGAACTTGGGGTAGACGATGACCCTTCACAAGCAATAGAAGGGGCAGGATACTTTGTGCATCCGTACCGCTTTTTCCTATCAATACCATATCCCAACAAAAATGGGGAGGGAAAAAATTGTGGACGGGAGGGAGGAAGGCTGAATGGGTCTCGCTATTCGCGATCGGGTCAAAAGTCATAGCCCACTTCACCCTCGAGTCCCAAGCAACTCGAGTCTGGGGATCGAGGTGGAGGGTCAAAGCGTTTTTTTAGGATAGAAGCATCAACAAAATTCTGGTATTCGGAGGCACTTCAATGATGAAACTACAAAAATTCTTTCTCCTCGCGGCTTCTCCTCTCGTTTTGACCCTTGGCGGTGCTATGGCCTTTATGGGTGCGGATGCGCTTCACTCTCAATTTAACGCTCCGGCGATCGCCCAAGACGGCCCCGGTGGAGGTCGCAGGGATCGCGGGATGCGAATGTTGGAACAACTCAACCTCAGTGCAGAACAAAAACAGCAAATTCAAGCCATTCGCGAACAAGCGAAAGCCAATTCCCAACAACTTCGCGAACAAATGCAAAACGCTCGGGAACAAATGCGGTCTTTAATGGCCGGTAATGCCTCAGAAAGCGAGTTGCGCCAACAACACCAAGTTATCGACAATTTGCGCGACCAAATGAGCGACCGCCGTTTTGAAACCATGTTACAAATTCGCGAAGTTCTCACCCCAGAACAACGAGCCCAATTAGCGGAAATGGAGCCGCCTCAACGGGGTCGTCGCGGGGGTGGGGGGGGAAATCGTTTCTAGATTGCAGTTTCCCCTATACTAAAGGAAGGTAGAAGCGTTTTCAGCGTATCGAACGCGAGTATGCTGCCAGAGATCGTCTAGCCCATTACGGATTGCGCTATAGACAAAGAATTTTGTTATATGGTTCTCCGGGATGTGGAAAGACATTAGGTGCAGAACGTTTAGCGTGGAATACGGGACTCCCTTTGCTCAAAGTACGGTTTGATACAATTGTTTCTTCATTTTTGGGGAAAACTGCCAATAATTTGAGATTGGTGTTTGAAAGAGCTTCATCAGAACTGTGTTTGCTGTTTTTTGATGAATGCGATTCTCTTGCTAAATATCGAGAAGATCGTCAAGAAGTTGGAGAAATCAAGCGAGTTGTTAATACTTTTCTACAAATTTTAGATGAGTATGAAGCATCTTCAGGTCTTTTGGTTGCTGCAACCAATCTCAATTATTCCTTAGATACTGCGCTTTGGAGACGATTTGACGATCTCATTGAAGTTCCCAAACCCGGCGAGCAAGAGTTATTATCCCTGTTTTGTCACTCTGGGAAGAGTATAATAAAGAAAAAAGGCTGAAAGCCTTATCAGGCAAATGATTGCACCAAGAGCAGCCAAACCCACACTCTCTGTGGCATATTATCGGGAATAAAACGAAAAACATTACCCGAGATTGCCAAAGTCAATGGACTAGAAAATGCCCAAGGATTGCATCATTTTCTCACGAAGTCTCCTTCTTCCTTGGGTTTGCTTGAACTTAATTCTCTATTGGTTATACCAATTCTATGTAAAGCTGCACTTAATGAAAAAACTGCTTTCTCCAATATTACAGGATATTATGGGAACTCAATCGGACAATTCTAGCATTGCCACCGGAGCGCGATCGCATTGCTGCCAGTGCTAGAGTATGATAAAGCGCTTATCAATGTTTGGAGGAATCGAGTCATGACGATTGCAACCGACAATCGCCAGCAAGTTTCTCAAAAAGTCGCGTCTGCTGTTTCAACTTTGATGGACGAACGGGAAATCTATCGGGAAGATTTGCAGGATCGGGATATCGTCGCTCTCATTATGGGCGCGATCGCCAAGGAATCTCTGTTCGCTCAATTGGTAACCTTAACCGATGAAGAAATTAAGGAACATTGCGATTGGGTGATGGCTTTAGAATCATGGGGGAGCATCTCTAAAC
>JBFRWJ010000330.1:0-8854 GCA_051439525.1 Spirulina sp.
TTATCAATTATCAATTATCAATTACCCATTACCCATTAAAATTTTTGTTGTAGGTTCTCTCGTCAGAGGAATTAATTCAATCGACTCGCCTTCTCGGGCGAGAATCGATCCCGGATAAGTAGCTGCGACTTTTTCGCCGACAGCATCTAAAAAATCGTCATTGTGCAGGGGATCGTGATGAAATATCACTAATTTCTTGACCCGAGCGGTTTTCGCAATTTTAACGGCTTCCTGCCAAGTCGAGTGTCCCCAACCCACTTTACTGGTTTTTTTGTCGTAATATTCTTCGTCCGTGTAGGTGGCATCAATAATCAGAACGTCAGCACGATCGGCGAGATTCAAGACATTTTCATCAAGGCGATCGGGGAAATGTTCGGTATCGGTAACATAGGCGACTTTTAATCCTTGCCAACTCACGCGATAGCCGATCGCCTCCCCGGGATGATTGAGTTTGGCATTTTCGACAATAACTTCCCCAATTTGTAATTTTTCGCCAATCTCCAAATCATAAAATTGTAGAGTCGCCTGCATGATTTGCAGGGGAACGGGAAAATTAGGATGTAACATTTGGTCGTGATGGCGCTGTTTGATCGTCGAACCATTGGGCGCTACCGCACCATAAATATTAAAATGATTTCCTTTAATAAAAGCGGGGGTAAAAAAAGGAAATCCTTGAATGTGATCCCAATGGGAATGGGTAAAAAATAAGTGTGCCTCAATGGGCATTTGTCCGAGTAGGGTCTGACCCAAAACCCGCAAACCCGTCCCACCATCAAAAATTAAGCGTTCGCCGCCCACAACCATCTCGATACAGGGAGGATTACCGCCATAGCGGACGGTTTCTGCGCCAGGACAGGGAATACTTCCGCGAACTCCCCAAAAGTTAATTGTGAATCGATCGGATTGTTTGGCCATGGGTAATGTTGATGGTCGGTTAAACGGTCGAGTAATTGAGCGAACTTTATTTGGATTCGCGATCGCTGAGACTGGTTAAGGTACTCTCATTACAAGTTGCGTGGCAATCGGGGTCGAGTCAGGAATAATTTGGGAGAAATTTGCAATGAATATCGAGCCGCGAACTATGGAATAAAACACTCGAAATCTTTTAGGTGCGATGGGCGCAAACGAGTCTCGGTGTCGAGTAGAAATTATCCGAATTTATACTGAATCTAATTTAGGGAGAATAACAAGAGCGTCAGAGTTTGTCTGAGAGTTCGATCGTCTTTCAGGGCGATCTCGATCGCAGTGCAAGAATGTCCTTGTTGTTTTCTCTTGACCAAGTTTGCCTCGCCAGAACTTGCCGATGCGGTTTTCGCTCAACGGGAACTTGCTCCTTCCAGTCTCGTTTTTAGGCCTTCCTCGAGTTCTCGGAGGATTTCCTCCGGAGTTTGCTGCAACTGCTTGAAGCATATTGGTGGAGGCACATCGGGTTCAAAATAGAGGAGCTTGATTTGACCCGCCCCAATGGCGACAATCAAAACTTCAGTTTCGGGTTGATGGGCATCAATCAATCCTATGGTTTCTTGCAATCGGTTGCCCGTATTGCGATTGAGATTTTCGATCGCCTCGCGGGAACAAAAAACAAAGTGAGGAGTGGGTTGCAAATCCAATCCCAAGGTTTCCTCGCCATTGGGGTTTTGTAGATGCAGTCCCCAACTCAATGCTGCCAATTGCTGCTGATACTCGTCGGCAAAGCGATCGAGACGATATTTCCAAGCCTCATTTCCCGCATTGGGTTGCTGCATTTTCGCTTCCTCGCCCGCTATGATTATTATTCCCCTAACATAGCACAAGGTAAAGGTTTCATCTGATTTTCTCGGATGAATCCCTGACAGAAAATCCTCTCTCCTGTTAAGATATGCACTAGCTCTCTCCCTCGATTTGAAGTTGAGAGAGACGATCGTTCTTTCGTGGAGCGATCGCGTCAATAAGGGGCTGTGGCTCAGCAGGATAGAGCAAGCGCCTCCTGAACGGTCGGGCACCCTGAAGGAAACTTCAGGCGTGAATGTAGTCAAACTCAAGGAAGCCTAAGTTTGTCCAGAATAGGGTAATCTTGAGCCAAGCCAAGGAAATTTATAATTTCTGATTATAATTTCTGAGGAAGGTGCAGAGACTGGTTGTAGAGAGTCAGAACAGATGGACTTTAATGTCTCATCAAAAAAAGAGCAACGGGGAATTCTCGCCGGAATGCTGTTGGGGTGGGGAAGAAAAAATGGCAATAATTTTTTCATTCAACATTCTCTTCCTCAAGAGGAATATATTCTGTTTAAGAAAGCACTCCTCGAACGCATTACTCGGAAAAGCGTTTCCTGCGATCGCAAAACTTTAAAAACGGGGAAGATCGTTATCCGTATCGAACCGCAATTAATTCCTTTAACAAGGATATTAATTCAACGGCTATACCGAGACAATCGTCAAAAAATTTCCCGAAAATTTCTGGATTTTTTGACTCCTCAAGGGATCGCCATCTGGTTTATGGATAAAGGATCGAAATCCTTCAAAAGAAAAAACGATCGCATTAGCGCGGTAGAAATTTTCCTGAATACCCTCACCTCTCGAACGGATAGTGAAACAATTGTTAATTATTTTGCTGAAGTTTGGGATATTCATTGGGGATTGAGCAAGATTAAAGACGTTTATCGCTTGCGTTTGGGAACAAAAGCTGGAAAACAATTTTGTACGTTTCTTCAGCCTTACATTTACCCGAGCGTGCTCTATAAAATAGATACCTCCTACAACATAACGGCTACCATCTAAGGGTTAATAAAACCTAAGATGAAGGAATAGTCCAGAGAGTGAGGAAACTCACACCAATCTGAAGCGCTAGGTCGCCGGTTCGAATCCGGCCAGTCCCGTTTTTTCAATGAACAATTATCAATGAACAATGAACAATGAACAATGAACAATGAACAGTTATCAACAACCAATAACCAATAACTAAAGAATGGTTTTAAAGTTTCCCTCCGGTTCTATCTTTTCAAGTACCAGTTCTTCTTATCAACGGCATAGAAGTCGTTCATTTTTTTGGCTATTTCCTGCCTTACTTGTCACTCTTTTTTTTGCGTATAAAGAATTGCAAAGTTTGTTGGTCAAACCTAATGATATTTTTGTTTTAGGGGGGCTGGAAAAGCGAGAAGTTGAAGCAGCGAAATTAGCCCGAGAAGACCCGGAATTAGAGATTTGGGTATCATCGGGAAGTCCCAAAGAATACGCTTGGCAGGCAATATTTGATAAAGCAGGAATCGATCGCGATCGCGTCCACCTCGATTATAAGGCACAAGATACTGTAACCAATTTTACGGCTTTAGTAGATAAATTACAGTTAGCAGGTGTAGAAAGCGTCTATTTAGTCACTTCAGAAAACCACATGTTCCGGGCGAGAATTGTTGGGGAAATTGTCTTTGGCTCTCGAGGAATTATACTCAAACCGATCGCCGTTCCCTCGGACGGAAAACCCGAACCCTTTTATAAAAGCGTGCGAGATGGGGGACGGGCATTTTTCTGGTTATTCACGGGAAAAACGGGAGTCAGTTTAAAGGATAAAGTTAATGAGTAGGAGAACTGGTGAAATTGAGAACTCTATAGACTCTTCTCTACCCCATTTTTAAATTAAGTATTGTTGGCTAATTGTTCCAAGCGCTGCTGTTGATCTTGCGAAATACAGGCTTGTACGATCGCATCGATATCCCCGGTTAAAGCATGATTTAAAGTAAAATTCTGCCCCAAGCGGTGATCCGTCACCCGATTGTCCTTATAATTGTAAGTGCGGATTTTTTCCGATCGCGCCCCAGTTCCTACTTGCGATCGCCGCATATCGGTAACAGCACTCTGTTGTTCCTGCAATTTCATCTCGTATAACTTGGCTCGCAAAATTTGCATAGCGCGTTCTCGGTTTTGTAACTGCGATCGCTCTTCAGTACAAAAAACCCGAATTCCCGTAGGTTTGTGCATGAGATCCACCGCCGTTTCCACTTTGTTCACATTTTGTCCCCCCGCACCCCCGGATCGTGCCGTAGAGATTTCTACATCTTTGGGATCGATATGAACTTCCACGTCGTCTACTTCCGGCATGATCGCCACCGTCGCCGTAGAGGTGTGAACCCGTCCTCCAGCTTCTGTTACCGGGACGCGCTGCACCCGATGCACTCCCGCCTCAAACTTTAATTTGCTGTAAACGCGATCGCCTTGAATTTCCAAAACGGCTTCTTTAAATCCTCCATGCTCGGCGAGAGATTCACTTAAAAGTGAAATTTTCCAGCCTTGAGATTCCGCATAGCGAGAGTATATCCTCACTAAATCTCCAGCCCAGATCCCGGCTTCATCCCCTCCCGTCCCGGCGCGAATTTCCAACATGATGTTTTTCTCGTCATTGGGATCGCTGGGAAGCAGCAAGATTTTTAATTGTTGCTCTAAGTTACCAATTTGTTGTTCTAAGTCCTTCACCTCCAAAGTTGCCATCTCGTGCATTTCGCGATCGCCATTGGCTTCTTTAAGAATTTCTTTCGCCCCCACTAATTCCTCTTGGAATTTTTTCCAATTGTCGTAAGTGTTGACAGTTTCCTCTAAAGAGGCTCGCGCCTTAGCCACCTTTTGCAGTTCCTCCGGGTTAGTCACCACATCCGGATCCGCGAGGCGACGAGAGAGCTCGTTAAACGTTTGTTCGACAGATTGTAACTTATCCAATAAATAAGATTCAGCCATGATGTTTCTCCACAATAAAAAACTAAACCCATAGAAGTATAAAAACATAATTAACCCAGCAGAAATTCTGCTGGGTTAATACAGGTGAAATTGCAGCTATTTTTCTTTGGCTTCAGTTTCAGCAGCCGCACTGGTATCGAGCATGCCGAACTTCCGCATAAAGCGTTCGACTCGCCCTTCCGTATCGATAATTTTTTGCGTCCCGGTGTAAAAGGGATGATTTCCCGACCAAATTTCTACGTGAATTTCCGGCTGAGTCGAACCGACAGTCATGACGACTTCGCCGTTACAGATGACCTTTGATTCGGGATACCATTCGGGATGAATACCTGGTTTTGGCATTTGCGATCGCTCTCCTATCCTTAATGAAAATTATAGCAAAAAATTGATGATTAACCGATTAACGCTTGGAGTATTGAGGTGCCTTGCGAGCTTTTTTCAATCCGTACTTCTTGCGTTCTTTCGCTCGGGGATCGCGGGTTAAGTAGCCCTCAATTTTCAAAGGTTGACGATTAGCCGGATCGAGTTGGCACAAAGCACGAGCCACCCCTAATTTTACCGCTTCCGCCTGCCCGGTCAAACCGCCGCCATGAGCATTGACCAGAACATCGTATTCATTTTCCATCCCCAAGGTTGCCAAAGGGGCTTTAATTTCTGCTAAATATTTGGGATTGTAATTGAAGTAGTTGTCCCCCGGTCTTTTGTTAACCATAATTTGACCGTTTCCGGGAACGAGACGAACGCGAGCGACAGCACTTTTGCGTCGTCCCGTTCCCCAGTACATCACTTTATCGCTGACTTCTTCAGGCATGGGTAATTTTCCTCATTAGATAATAGATAATGGCTCGACTTAGTTATGGGTGTTTAAATCGAGGGTTTCGGGTTGTTGTGCTTGGTGTTTGTGATTCGGGCCGGCATAAACCTTCAGTTTGGTAAAAAGTTTTCGACCCAAAGCATTTTTCGGTAGCATCCCTTTAACCGCTTTTTCAATAATGCGTTCGGGAATGCGAGCTTGCAGTTGATTAAAGGTCTCAACTTTCATGCCCCCCGGTCTACCGGAGTGGCGGCGGTACAATTTTTGACTGGGTTTTTTTCCCGTCACGATGACTTTCTCGGCATTGACAATAATGACGAAATCTCCCGTGTCCATGTGGGGAGTAAACGTCGGTTTGTTTTTCCCGCGTAAGATTTTAGCCACTTCTGAGGCCAGTCGTCCCAAACGTTGGTTTTCCGCATCAATGACATACCATTTTGGGTCTAGAGTATCTTGGGTGGGTAGGATTGTTTTTTCCACGATCGGGTTGTTGGTTTAACTTAGGGTTAACAATTAAAAATGAAGTTGGGTTGAGTGTCGTACCAAATTTCTCGAGCAAAGGGAAACTCGTCGTAACCGACTCTCAGCAAGCACAAACCCTTGGCAGGCGCCGAATATTTCACGAGGTCTCGTCGTTGGTTGACCCAAATATCGGTAAAATTTGAGAGCGATCGCGTTCCGTTTCCCACTTCCACCAGCAATCCCACCAAGAGCCGCACCATGCCGTATAAAAAGCCGTCGGCTTGAATCTCGATGCGGACAAAAGCGCCATCTCGCTTGCATTCTGCGGCTTGAACGTCTACCCAAGAATGTTTTCTCGGCGAGCCGGCACGGCGAAAAGCCGCTAAATGATGCCGTCCCAATAGGGGATCGAGGGCTTGCTGCATTCGCGTTTCGCTCAACGGCAAATGATAGTAATGCCAGCAAAAGGGTTTGATAAACAGATTGGGGCGTTGATCGGTGTAAAACGTATAGCGATAGCGCCGCCAGAGGGCAGAGAAACAAGCGTGCCAATCCGAGGAAACCTCCGCCGAAGCGCGAATGAGAACGTCATCGGGCAAACTATTATTGAGAATCGTTGCCCATTTTTCCGCCGGAATCGGCCCGGTGGCGTTGAAGTGGGCGACTTGTGCCGCCGCGTGAACGCCGCTATCGGTACGTCCCGCACCGCTCAGGGCAACGCGATCGCCGAGAACCGTCGCGATCGCCCCTTCAATTTCGCCTTGTACGGTACGCCCTTCGGGTTGTCGCTGCCAGCCCTGAAAATGCGTCCCCAGATACTGAATGACGAGGGCGACGCGCTTGCTTTGTTGGCTGGGACTTGACATTGACACGACCATTGTTTGAAGGCAAAATTCAAAATTTAATTACTCGTCCAGTAATTCGATAATCGCCATTTCGGCATTATCTCCCCGACGGCGAATCGTGCGCACGATGCGGGTATAGCCGCCATTGCGATCGCGATAGCGATCGCCGACTTCCTCAAACAAAGCCTTGACGAGATCTTTGTCATAGAGATAGCCCAAGGCACGCCGACGAGCGGCTAATGAGCCATCTTTCGCCAGAGTAATCATGCGTTCGACCTCCGAGCGCACGGCTTTCGCTTTCGCTTTGGTGGTTTTAATTTGGCCGTTGCGGAGCAGCGAGGTTGCCAGCGATCGCAACAGGGCTTTTCTTTGATCTGCGGGTCTCCCCAACCGGGGAACGCGACGTTTATGGCGCATTTTTCTTCTTTGTTGTTTGTTGTTTGTTGTTTGTTGTTTGTTGTTGGGAGCCAAATAACCAACAACCAATAACCAATAACTAACTCTTTGCTTTTTCTGCGGGTAAGGTAATTCCCAGTCGTTGTTGCAAGGCTTCGATTACTTCTTCTGCCGACTTTTGACCGAAATTTTTGATTTCTAAAAGATCTTCTTGAGAGTAATCGAGCAAATCGGCAACGGAGTTGATCTGCGCCCGTTTGAGGCAGTTATAGGCCCGTACCGAGAGATGTAATTCTTCAATCGGAATTTGACTGGTGGGATCCTCGCTATCTTGTTCGTCTTCTTGAATGGACTCGAGGGTTAAATCTTTGAGGGGATTAAAGAGATCCACCACAATTCCGGCGGCTTGGGAAAGCGCTTCTTCGGGTTTAACGCTGCCATTCGTCCAAATATCGAGGATCAATCGATCTTTGGGAATTGCGCCATCGAGAATCGTATCTTCCACCGCATAATTGACTTTGCTCACGGGCATGAAAACCGCATCGATTTGGAGGAAATCCAAGGAAGGAACCTCATCTCGACTGCGATCGACCGCGCGATAGCCTTTTCCTCTTTCAATGCGAAATTCCATCTCCAGTCGCGCCCCTTCCGCCAGCGTCGCAATATATTGATTGCGATCGACGACGTGAACTTCCGAAGGCAGATCGAATTGTGCCGCCGTGACCGTTCCCGGTTCGTTGGCCACCAATCTCCCGATTTGAGGAGTCGTCGCATAACTTTGAAAGACGATTTCCTTCATATTGAGCAGGATTTCTAAGACATCTTCGCGAACTCCCGGAATGGTATCGAATTCGTGATTAACTCCAGCAATGCGAACGGCGGTTGCGGCGGCGCCTTCTAAGTTGGCGAGTAAAACTCGCCGCAGGGCATTGCCAACCGTCGTCCCCTGTCCTCTTTCTAAGGGTTCGAGGACAAATTTGCTGTATTGGCTTTGATTTTTGTGCGTTTTGGACTCAACGCATTCAATTTGAAATTGCGCCACGGCCTGTTATCTCCCTTTGTGTCGTTGTCCCTTGGACTCTACATTGAGGTCGCGGGATGGCAATATTTTTCAGCCTTATCCCCTCGACCCTCTGGCAATTGCCAATGCGATCGCCAGCACTAGACTCGACGACGTTTGGGGGGACGACAGCCATTGTGAGGAATGGGGGTTACGTCTCGAATGAGAGTAATTTCCAATCCAGCAGCTTGCAAAGCGCGAATGGCGGTTTCCCGGCCGGCACCGGGTCCGCTCACCATGACTTCTAATTGGCGCATTCCTTGCTCGATCGCTCGCCGTGCCGCACTATCGGCAGCCGTTTGCGCCGCGAAGGGCGTGCCTTTTTTTGCGCCTTTAAAACCGCTCGATCCCGAAGAAGCCCAAGAAATCACATCGCCTTTGATATCGGAAATCGTGACAATCGTATTGTTGAACGTGGAGGTAATGTGAGCGATTCCATTGGGAACATTCCGTTTGGTTTTTTTCGCTCCACCTTTTTTGGTCGGTCTTGCCATATTATTGGGTAATCGGTAATGGGTAATCGGTAATGGGTAATCTGTAATCGGTAATCGGTAAGGAGTGGGACTGAAAGATTGT
>JBFRWJ010000331.1:0-7846 GCA_051439525.1 Spirulina sp.
ATCTTAGACGATGACGATTATCTCCACCCCCAATGCCTTGAAGTCATGCAAGAGGCAATCGCCTTACGCCCTCAAGCGGCAATTTGTTCCTGCCAGGCGGTGCAGGTGAATGCTAAAGAACGAGAAATCTCTCGGACGTTCCCCGTGGGGGTGGGGAGGATTTGCTATTTACCTCAAGAAGATATCCATTGCGGTATGCTGTTGGAAGAAGTTCCCTTCGGGACTCCCGTACAAGTCGCCTTTCGTCGGGATGCGTTTGAGCGAACGGGGGGCTGGGATTCTTTTTTTGATACCAATTTTGACGATATCGACTCTTGGATCAAAATTTCTTGCTTTGGAGATGCCCTTTTTATCAATCGTTATTTGGCATATCGCACGCTGTGGCAAGGGAGCTACAATCAAAAATTTTCCATTCCCAACCGCTTAAAAACCCATCTTGTCATCAAGCAGAAAATTTACGATCTCGTTCATCCCAAATATCGCGAAAAGATTCCCAGTTTACAGCAAATTGAATCCTATTTGCAATTACACTGGAGTTTCGTGGCCTTCAAACAACGAGATTTTTTCAATGCTGCTCGAATTTTTGGTTCGGCGGCTTTCTCTCCCATGGCTTGGCAACTTTTGTACAAAACCCATGTCCTGATCAATCGTAAAATTTATTCGTTTTCTCAATATATAAAACTAAAATAAATAAGAAAATCGGGAATTGGGACTCGGACACGAGGAGGGACGACCAACATTAATCAGTCACCAGTTACCAGTCACCAGTCACCAATCCCCCCTTCTTTTCCCCCCTTAGCAAGGGGGGTTAGGGGGGATAACCAATAACGAACAACCTATAACAAAACTTGCTTTTCTCATCGAGATAAGATAGTTTTTGGAGATAAGTTCAAATTTATATTGACAAACAATGTCAGTTCAACAACTTCACGACGGGATGGATGCGCCCAAACAGTTTTCCGTGTTCCAATTACCCGTTCATTTGTGTGAGGACTATACGCGTTGGCTGCGATCGCGCCTCTCGCAAAATATAGGGACTCACGTAGTCACCCTGAATGCAGAAATGGCCATGCAGGCCGAAAGTAATCCGCAACTGGCCTCGGCCATCGCCAACGCCGATCTGGTCATTCCCGACGGTGCCGGGGTGGTCTTTTACCTGCGCCTGCGGCAACAATTCCAGCGCCGCTGTCCGGGGATCGAACTGGCAGCCTCTTTACTGGAAATTGCCGGACGGGAGGGAGAAGACTATCCCATTGCGTTCTATGGCGGCGCTCCCGGGGTGGCAGAACAAGCGGCTCGCACTTGGCGCGATCGCTTCCCCCATCTCTCCATCACGACCGTTCACGGCTATCTCTCGGACTCGGAACGAGAAAGTTTTCAAAAACAACTGCAACAACGACAACCCCAATTAATTTTTGTCGGTTTGGGCGTTCCTCGCCAAGAGTATTGGATTGCTGAAAATCGCGCTCTTTGTCCCCAGGCCATTTGGATCGGGGTGGGCGGGAGTTTGGATATTTGGGCGGGGGTTAAATCCCGAGCCCCCCTGTGGTTGCGCGAAAATAATTTGGAATGGTTTTATCGCCTTTATAAAGAACCCTGGCGCTGGCGGCGAATGCTAGTGTTACCCCATTTTGCTTGGCGATCGCTCGTCGGTTAAATCCTAAAGATTCCCATTCAAAATTATCGATTTTGAATTGTGAGTTGTGAGTTGTGAATTTTGCCAATGCTAAAAGTATCTACCCCGGGGACGGCCAAAACCCAGACGGTTTCTCCCCGCAAAGGCCTACCGACAGAAGTGATGGTTCGCTTGCAAGAAATTTCCAAAGTTTATGCTGATGGAACGTCTTGCTTGCAAAACGTGAACTTAAATTTGAAACGGGGAGATTTTGTTTTTATTACCGGTGCATCGGGAGCGGGAAAATCAACGCTTTTAAAATTACTGTACGGCGAAGAATTACCCAGCGCCGGACGGGTTTATGTGAACGGCTGCGATGTCGATCGCCTCAAAGGCGATCGCTTGGCAAAATTTCGGCGGCGGGTGGGGGTGATTTTTCAAGATTACAAGCTCATTCCCAATCGTACCGTTGCCGAAAATGTTGCCTTTGTTTTGCAGGCACAAGGCAAGCGACAGCATGAAATCAAGCGGAGACTGCTCCCCACCCTAAAAATGGTGGGACTCTCCCATAAAGCCGACTCTTTCCCCGATCGCCTCTCGGGGGGAGAACAACAACGGGTCAGTATCGCTCGGGCGATCGTGGGGACTCCTCCTTTATTGCTGGCTGACGAACCGACGGGCAATTTAGATGTCGAAAATGCCGCACAAATTTTGCGAACCTTGCAAAACCTCAACACTTACGGCGCTACGATTATTGTCACGACCCACGATCGCCAACTGGCCGCCCTCTCCAAGCGCCCGATTTTACAATTGCATCAGGGACATTTGTATTGGGTCAAAAAACCTTGAGGGTGGGGAATTTTCCTTAACTCCCCCTCGGGATCGGACGGGGTGAAACAATTTTCCCGAAATTTTGACGTTTATCTGAAAGAAAAATTGTGTCATGATGGGTCAAAATCCATTTTGCCCCCTAAACGAGTTCAATCAAGCCTTAATTTTAGATTAGATGCAATCGCCTTTACGAATCTCTCGCATTCAACTCTCTCGAGGACAAATTTTCTGGCGAGAAGTCGGCCGGGGAACTCCCGTGATTTTCTTACACGGTGCTTATGCCGATAGCAGCCAATGGTTAAAAATTATCGATTGCCTCGAAGGGCGCTATCACTGTTTTGCTCCGGACTTGTTGGGATTTGGCGACTCCGAAACCCCTAAGGTCGGTCAATCGATTGCCTTACAAGTTGAATGCCTGGCCGAGTATATTGAAGCCTTGCGTTTGGAACGTCCCTATCTCGTCGGTCATTCCTCGGGGGGTTGGGTCGCCGCAAGTTATGCGGCAAAATATGGAGAACGCTTGCAAGGATTGATTTTGATTGCCCCGGAAGGGATGGAGGTAGACGGGCAAGAAAGACGTTGGGATGTGGAAAAGTTATTAATCGATCGCATGCCCTTATTTTTTTGGTTGTTAAACGCGATCGGCCCTGCGGCCCGATTATTGAGACTGCGGCAAAAAATTGACGAACTTTCCCTCTATCGAACCCTTCTCGTGGAACATCCCGCCTCCTGCGAGTTACTCTTCAATCGCCCCTACTCTGAAATTCAACCCGAATTTCTCAACTCAAAACTCGCGGGTTTTCGGCAACGAACCTTGATTTTACAAGGCGGACGCGATCGACCCATCAACTTGGCCCAAAGTAAAGCCTACGCCAGAGCGATCGCCAAAGCTAAATTGCGGGTCATGAAAAATGGCAACGATCGTTTAATCGAAGGCTGGCCCGACAGCATCGCCCGAGAAATTCAAGGATTTGCGGGCATCCCCATCCTTCAATGAACAATGAACAATGAACGACTACCGATTACCCATTACCGATTACCCATTCCCCATTCCCCATTCCCCAGTCCCCATAAACAATATTGATGGGAAATCTTACGGAAGCGCCACTTCTCTCTGAGAAAAGAGAAAATATGTCCCCAACACAGGGGGAAGGAATAATTCCCTCCCCCTCAGGCAATTTTCTCGGACAAGACATTTGTCCTTATGGAAAGAATTTCCCTGACTTGGGGTAGCGACCTAGGGAAATTGCAAAGTACAATTGTTAGTAAACTTTCCTCGGGGAAATCCCGAAGCCCAAAAAATCCAAGAGTGCAGTGGCAACTAACAACCACCTCTCGCGGGGCATTATTTAGCGAATCGAGCGAAAAGCGATAACCCATGATGCGAGCCGTCCATCCCACAACTACTCTGAAGCCATCTTCCCAAGTCGGGCGCAAACAAACCCCGAGAACGGTTGGCGGACAATACCAATCGGTTGTTGTCATGTTAATTATCAGCCTGTTTCTCCTCGGAGGAATTGGTTCTCGCCTTGCCTTTTTGCAACTGGTGGAAGGTCAGCACAACAAAGAATTGGCGGAAAACAACCGCATTCGCATTGTTCCCCGGCAACCGGTGCGGGGCACGATTTTCGATCGCAGAGGTCGAATTCTGGCCAGCAGTCGTCTCTCTCATACCGCTTACGTCTGGCCTCTGGCACAAAAATACGAGACTTGGGAAACCAGCGTGCAGCGATTGTCGCAAATTCTCGAGATCCCCCCCGAAGAAATTCGCAAACCCGTGGAAGCGGCGGGCTATAACTCGCCGACCCGCGTGCGGATCGCTCGGGATTTAACCCCAAAACAAATTACAGCCATTCAAGAATATAGTTTTGAACTGAAAGGGGTGGATGTCGATATCGAACACGTTCGCGATTATCCCAACAAATCCGCCGCTTCTCACGTTTTGGGATATACTGGAGAACTCAATGCCGAAGAACTGGAAAAGCGGCGTAAAGATGGCTATCGCCTCGGGGATATCGTGGGGAAAATGGGGGTGGAAGAAGCCTTTGAAGAAATGCTGCGAGGAGAATGGGGCGGTCAGCAGGTGGAAGTGGATGGCGAAGGCAAAGTCGTGCGCATTTTAGGGGAAAAACAAGCCAAAGCCGGGAAAGATGTCTCTCTCACCCTCGATCTCAATTTGCAGAAAGCGGCAGAAAGTGCTTTGGGGCGTCGCAAGGGGGCAGTGGTGGCGATCGACCCCAATGATGGCGCGGTGTTGGCGATGGTCAGCTATCCCACTTTCGATCCCAATATTTTCTCCAAACGGATTACTCCCGAACAGTGGAAAAAGTTACAAGGACAGGGGAATCCGTTTGTCAACCGCGCTTTGCGGGGTTTTCCTCCCGCTTCCACTTTTAAGGTGGTGACGGCTACTGCGGGCATGGAGTCGGAAAAATATCCCCCCAATACGGTTTTGCCGACTTTTGCCTATCTGCGGGTGGGAGGGACGGCTTTTGGGGAATGGAATCGGGCGGGTTTCGGGCCGATGGGCTACGTGCGGGCCATGGCATGGAGTAGCAACACCTTCCACGGACAGATCGGACGCGGGGTCGGGGGAGAAGTGTTGATCGATTGGGCGCGTCGGTTTGGTTTCGGGAAACCGACGGGCATTGAAATTGCTTCGGAAGCACCGGGATTGATCGCCGATGATAAATGGAAGCGAGAGCGGTTTAATTGGGAATGGACGGCGGGGGATACGGTGAATATGTCCATCGGTCAAGGATTTACTCTAGCAACGCCCTTACAGGTGGCGGTCATGTTTGCCATACCCGCCAATGGCGGCGATCGCGTTAAGCCCCATTTACTCAAAACGAAGGAAGACCCCAAAAAGTGGCGCGAACCTCTCAATTTAAAATCTTCTACCATTTCTACCCTTCGGAATGGCCTGCGATCGGTGGTGACTGCGGGGACGGGAGCTGCCGTCAATCGCCCCACCATTCCCACGCCAGCCGGGAAAAGCGGCACGGCAGAAGCCCCTCCCGGGAAAGCTCATGCTTGGTTTGGCGGTTACGCCCCTTTTAACAAGCCCGAAATTGTCGTGGTGGCTTTTGCCGAACATTCTGGCGGCGGCGGCGGTTCCGTGGCGGGGCCGATGGTGGCACAAGTTTTAGATACTTATTTCTCCTTGAAAAGACAAGGGAAGTGGTAATGGGTAATCGGTAATCGGTAATCGGTAATCGGTAATCGGTAATCGGTAATCGGTAATTGGTAATCGTTACTCTTTACTCTTTACTCTTTACTCTTTATTTTGGGTAATGGGTAATGGGTAACCCGATAATTTGTTTCTTCACCCATTTCCTATTCCTCTACAAAGTACCAAAGCCTTTCTTTTTCTTCTTTTTGCCGCCACCTTTCTTCTTTTTGCTGCCTCCTGCATGACCGCGAAATCCCGGACGGGGCATTCCCCCTCCCATCATGCCGCCGAGTCCTCCCATTCCTCCCATTCCGGGCATTCCTCCCATTCCGGGCATCCCCATCCCCGGCATTTGTCCCTGTCCCATTTGTTTCATCATATTTCGCATTTTTGTGAAGTCACGAACCAAGTTAGAAACATCTTTCTCGCTATGCCCCGAACCGTTGGCAATGCGACGGCGGCGGCTGGGAGACTTGGCTAATAAGTCCGGATCTTGGCGTTCCTTTTTGGTCATGGAATTAATCATCGCTTCCGTGCGCTTGAGTTGCTCTTCTCCTTTTTCTAAGGTGTCGCCGCTCAGTTTTCCCATCCCCGGAATCATTTTCATAATTCCTCCCAAAGATCCCATATTTTTCAACAGGCGCATCTGTTTGAGAAAGTCGTCAAAGTCAAAGCGCGCTTCGAGGATCTTCTCCTGCATCTTGGCCGCATCGGCTATATCGATCTGTTCCTGAGCCTTCTCAACTAATGTGAGGACATCCCCCATGTTGAGAATGCGCGAGGCAATGCGATCGGGATAGAAGGGTTCTAAAGCTTCGACTTTTTCCCCCATTCCAATAAATTTAATGGGCTGACCGGAAATACAGCGCACGGAGAGGGCAGCACCGCCCCGACTGTCTCCATCCATTTTCGTGAGAATTGCCCCGGTGATGCCGATCTCTTCGTGAAACGTGCGGGTTAAACTCGCTGCCTCTTGTCCCGTCATGGCATCCACCACCAACAGGGTATCGTGGGGCTGGACGGTTTCTTTAATTTGCGCGAGCTCTGCCATCATTTTCGGATCGATTTGCAAGCGTCCCGCTGTATCGATAATGATGGTCTCCACTCCCATTTCTTTGCCTTTTTCGATTCCTTGGCGGGCAATTTCTACGGGATCGACATCGGTTCCCAACTCAAAAACTGGGACATCAATTTGCTGTCCGAGGGTTACTAACTGATCGATCGCGGCGGGGCGATAAATATCTGTGGCGACGAGCAAACAATTGCGTTTTTGCTTGCGCAAGTACAGGGCGAGTTTGGCAGTAGCGGTGGTTTTCCCGGTACCTTGCAATCCTGCCATGAGAATGACCGTGGGGGCGCTTTCTGCATGGGCGAGGGGGACGTTACTTTCCCCCATGATTTGTACCAGTTCGTCGTTAACGATTTTAATAAATTGCTGCCCCGGATTGACTCCAGAGATGACATCGGCACCCAGTGCTTTTTGCTCGACTTCCTTGACGAAATCTTTAACCACTTGCAGGTTAACATCGGCGGAAAGGAGGGCGCGCCGAACTTCTTTAATCGCGTCTTTAATATTACTTTCTGAAATTTTATCGTGACCGCGCAGTTTCTTCCAGGCATCGTCGAGGCGATCGGCTAGGGCATCAAACATAATTTTGTTATTGGTTATTGGTTATTGGTTATTCGTTGTTCGTTATTTGCTGTTGGATAATTTTATCACTTGTTTGGGAAAGCGATCGCGCTCTTGTCTTTTGATTCTAAAACCACCTTTTTGTCAAGCCTCTCGTAATAAAACGTTAATTTCGCCTAAAAAAATTGCACGTCAATTCGAGAGATCCAAAGGGGGTAAATGGTGCAAAACCTTGATATCTCGTGGCAAATCGCCAAGTTCACACAATAAGGCTCAGTATGAATTTTGGAAAAGTATAGCATAGAAGGCTGAAAAGGCGCAAATTCGTCTCTGAAATGAGCAGAATTGTTAACGATTAAGAAACGTTAAGTCTCGTCGATCGATAGAAAAAACAAAACAAATTACATGATTGTCATAGCTTGCGTTTATGAATCTGAAGGACAGAAATGGGAAAGCGATCGCGTTTCCTCTCATGCGACAGCACACCCCGTATATTATCGCATTCGCACTTCCCACCTAAAGAATGTGTTGAGAGTGCAGATTATAAGATAGGATGGCACTTTTTAGAACACTGATGATAATTGATTTATCAAAAGTT
>JBFRWJ010000332.1:0-6358 GCA_051439525.1 Spirulina sp.
GCCAATTTGGTCTCGAACTCGCTATCGATTTTATCGATTTATTACTCGAACCGCAACGACATGACGGCGTACATAAAGATTTGGTGACATTACTGCGAGAATATATCCCCGGTTGGATGCCAGAAATTACCAAAGATGAAGCCTTACAATTATTGCAAGCCAAATCTCCCAGTGCCAAAGAGTTAGGGGGATTAGTCTTACAAGAAAACTGCGATCGCTTCTTCCCTGATTTTACCATGAAAGAGTTAGTTAAACTCGCAAATCATGAAATTTTAGCCGTGCGAGAAGCCTCGCAACAGATGTTTTCTCAACGTTTGCTAACAATTGCTGGCAATACAGAAGAAATGTTGGCCGCCGTGCGATTATTAGAAGCAAAATGGGAAGACTCTCGAGAATTTGCCTTTCGCACATTTCGAGATTTACCGGCAGAATATTGGTGTCCAGAAGTCACGATCGCAGCTTGCGATAGCACGCGAGAAGATGTGCGACGCTTCGGACGAGATTTAGTGACTCGCTATTTCCAAACCCGTGACGGACAAGAATATTTAATTAAATTTAGCGAGCATCCCAGTGCGGATATGCAAATGTTTGCCACCCATTACTTGCAAAATTATGCGGCGGGAAATTGCGATCGCCTAGCGGAACTCAAACCCTATTTTATCGCGGTTTTATCCGGAGTCAATCGCGGACGAGTTGCCAAACAGCGTATTTTTAACTTCCTGCAAGAAGAAGCGAAAAAGAGCGAAACTGCTGCTAAAATTGTCGCAGAAATTCTGACTCGTCAATCTTTAACCGTTGCGATCGGCGATAAAGCTAATGCTATTCAAACTATGTTACAAATTCGTAAAACTCATCCGGAGATTGAACTCCCTTTGCAGATTAAGGAAGTCCCTTTGCGAACGAAGTAAAAAATTTTGCACAATCTAAATAAGTATTACCTGTTCTGCTCAAATTCTCAAATATACATTTTGACAATCTCAAAATTTTTTCTCCTTAATGAGGAAGTTAAATATGACTGCTATTGCTACACTAGAATTTTCGACCAAGATAGATATCAATGAAATCATGAAAAAAGTATCTTATTTTTGGTTGGGAGGTGTTGACATACGCACGAAAAGCTCCATCGTTACATTTGAAAAAAGGAACAATATCTATATTTGTGTATTAGAAAACTTCAGTTTCCATGATAATGCGAAACAAGAGATGTATCGTACCTTAAATTATCTAGTATCTATATCCGATGAAAACCAAATTTTCTACTATCGAGATTTTGGTGATATAAATCTTTCTAAGCAAAATAAAAGTCCAGTAGAGATTACTATTGATGATGTTTTTACACAAGAATATTGTCCGCAAATGTACCCAGATCTTCAAAATAGATATTTTTTGATTCGCTCGCGACTTGGAGGGTTTTGAGGTTTGCTGACAGAAAATCAAGGATTTTCGCTCGCGATCGGGGATGTCTACGATCGCCGAAAGCCTGAAATTCTCGTTCTTTCATTGCTAACCTTCCAAGTCATGTTTCGATCGCGCTTCTCCAAAATCGCAAAAAAACTGCTCGCAGTTGTTGAAGCATAGCCGATCGCATGGCGATCTCAACTGCAAGCAGATCTTTTCAATCAAACCCCAGATTGAAACCTGTTGTTTGTTAGGGTTTGCGTTAGAGTTTCGTAGTGCGACTCGAAACGTAAACCGGGACAAAACCTAAATTTTTATTCGGTGCGATGGTTTGAGAATACCACTCCCGAGCATTTCCCTCTAGAAAATACTCTCCGGGATCTTTGCGAGGAGCGATCGCACCTCCAAATTCTCTAAAATTCTTAATATTTTCATGAAGATTTGCCAAACCATACTCAAGTACCCAACAAAGGGGAGGATATTTTCTGATTTTGGCAATTCGTCGATCTGACGAATTATGGAGAAATATACGGATAGAAGACATGATCATCAATGCACCCAAACAATATGTCTTCATAATCTTGCGATTATTTTTGACAAGTTTCATTGTTTAAACTCTACATGATTTGGCTTAAGCATACAAGCATAATTGCGGATCTTCACAAAATCTTTAAAAAAGTTCCTATTTTTGTAAAGTTGAGATGAAGCAATTCCGAAAATATACTGCCAAAGAGAGCTGTAAATACACGTAACCAGCAATTTTGCCCCAGATTTTATCACATAGGGCTGCGAATATTCCCTCTTCTGGAGAATAAATTAAGGATTGCTATCGAGAGTGGAGTAGAAAAATAGCTGGCAATTAGCAGAACAAGCAGGACAGAAAAATTCCTACAAAAAGAGACCTCGGCTTGAATACAAATATATTGCTAGATTTTCAGACTCAAATTCAACGTTATCTTAAGCATTCGGGAAACAGCGAGAGAAGTTAGTTAAGATTGGAAATAGGGGTCTATAGACAAAATTTGACCTGATTTCGTTTTACTGCTCTCAAGGGCATCATCATGTTTAATGCAACCTTCCTATGGCTCGCTGCTGGTGTAATTCTCTGTTTGATGGAATTTTTCTTTCCCACGGCTTTTGCTGAGTTTATGATGGGGATCGCAGCCTTTTTAGTGGCGGTTATTTCCCTCGTGCTGCCTCACTCGGGCTTGCAAATTGCACTATGGATGTTGTTTTCAACGTCGTTGGTGCTCCTCTCTCGGCGCATTTTTACCCCCCAACACAAAAGTTTGACTCTCGAAGAAAAGACAGAAGGAGAAACCCTGACGGCAATTTCTATCGGAGGAACCGGACGAATTTTATATGAGGGGAATTCTTGGCGAGGGAAATGCAGCAACAAAGATTTTGCGATCGCATCCGGACAAAAAGTGTACGTTGTTGGACGAGAGGGAAATACTTTAATCGTCCTCCCACAATCTTTAATTGAAGGAGAATAAAAATGAATGAATTGTTTCTATTAGTTATTTTAGCCTTTGGCGGTGCTTCAATTTTTGGTTCGGTGAGAATCGTGAATGAAAAAAATGAGGCACTTGTAGAAACTTTGGGCAGTTACAATAAAAAGCTCACGCCGGGGTTAAATTTTGTCGTTCCTTTTCTTGACAAGGTTGTTTATCAAGAAACCATTCGAGAAAAAGTCTTGGATATTCCCCCTCAATCTTGTATTACCAAAGATAATGTTGCTATCAGTGCCGATGCCGTTGTCTATTGGAAAATTATGGATATGGAACGTGCCTATTATCGGGTGGAAAACCTGCAAACGGCAATGGAAAATTTAGTTCTGACCCAAATTCGTTCGGAAATGGGAAAACTCGAACTCGATCAAACGTTTACAGCAAGAACGGAGGTTAATGAAACTTTATTGAGGGAACTCGATATTGCGACGGATCCTTGGGGAGTTAAAGTTACGCGGGTGGAACTTCGCAATATTACCCCCTCTAAAGCCGTTCAAGATTCAATGGAATTACAAATGTCGGCAGAACGGAAAAAACGTGCAGCAATTTTAACATCTGAAGGAGAAAGAGATTCGGCAATTAATGAGTCTAAAGGGAAGGCAGAAGCTCGCGTTTTAGAAGCAGAAGCTGCGAAAAAAGCTGCCGTTTTGCAAGCAGAGGCAGAACAACAAGCGACTGTTTTAAAAGCGAAAGCCGATGCAGAACAGGAGGTACTTAAAGCACAAGCAACAGCAAGGGCTTTGGATATCATTGCTGCGAAAATTAAAGACGATCCCCAAGCGAAGGAAACCTTACAGTTTCTCTTAGCACAACATTATTTAGATATGGGGATAACTATCGGGAGTAGCGAAAGCAGTAAAGTCATGTTCATGGACCCCCGAAGTATCGTTTCAACCTTAGAAGGAGTCCGTTCCGTAATCAGCAACAATCCCAAAAAATTGGACTTGGATTTCGAGTAGAACCAATCTCGAGTTCATTTTCTTTCTCTCCCGAATCGGGTCTAAAATAAAGAGGAAATTTGAGGAGAAAGAGTATTTTTCGAGTTCTTATCTCCTCTTCTTCTCATCTCCCCTTCTTCTCTTCTTCTTCCTGACAGCGATCGCACAGGCCAAAAAATTCCAACGTGTGATAGTAAACTTTAAACTGATGGGATTGTTGGAGTTGTTGTTCGAGTTGGCTAACGGGACATTGTTCGATGGGAATAGAACGATCGCAATTGAGACAGGTGAGATAATGGCGATCGCGTTGAACGAGGTTATAGAGAGATTCGCCATTCCCGAGGGTTCGCACTCGCACCAGCCCTTCTAATTTTAAGGCTTCTAAGCCGCGATAAACCGTTGCCAGTCCGATATTATGCCGCTTGTTGCGCAATGCGACATACAAATCTTGTGCGGAAATCGGACGGTTTAAGGTTTTGAGAAGTTTGAGGATTTTCTCTTGGGAACGGGTACGAGTTTTCATGGATAATCTGGCGATCGCGTCGGACACCAATTCGCAAGGGGAAAAAACTTTTGCGTTTGGCGATACTATTCCAATATACTAAATTTTCAAGTGTTTCCGAAACTCAGAACCCATCACAAATTACTCATAAAAATGCAATTCCACTCTAAGATTTACGTCACTTTAAGACCTTCTGTCCTCGACCCTGCCGGAGTCGCACTAGAGTCAGGATTAAAACAATTAGGATATAATACAGTAGAAGAGGTAAGGCTTGGTAAGTATATCGAACTCAATCTCACGGCTGAAAATGAAGATATCGCAAAAGAGCAATTAGACCAAATGTGCGATCGCCTCTTAGCCAACCCGGTTATTGAAAATTATCGTTTTGAGTTACAAGAATTAGCGATCGCCTAATTTTTTTCGCCTCTTTCTACTATTAAAATTCGCTCTAAATGATTAGAGCGAACCCTTAACCGTACTCCAAGTTAAGTACGAGGAATTATTCATTGTTCATTGTTCATTGATAATTGTTCATTGAAAGGATTGTTTGGCAAGATTGCGCTGACGTAATAAGTTAGCGACAAAATTGGCTTCTCGTTGTGCTTCAAAAAGATCGAGGCGATGGGAGGATAAAATTAACGCGCCTTCTTCAGTTTGACGAATGCGGGGAACTTTGATTTCTCCATAACTGCAAATGCGTTGAGGAAACCAATGATGTCCTAAATCTTCGCGAAAATGGGTGCTACTGCGATCGACGCGATCGCTAATTTCTTTAAATTCTGTAATGGTTGCTTCTAATTCTGCCGATAATTGGTTAATTCGCCTCGCTCGCTCTTCCAATTGTTGCAGATCGAGGGTAAAGTTATCCTGTTGCGCGATGGTATTGAGAGGGGTTTTAGGCTCGGGAGAAGGCGATCGCTGTTGCGTTTGGTTTTGAGGTTTTTGATTTCCTCCGGGAAGACACACCAAATGTTTGTTCGTTTGTGGCGATCGAGTCATAATTAAAATCAACTGAAATTTACAGTTAAAGAGGATAAGACTAACTTTAGTATATTTGTACATTTTAGTCAAGTCTTTTTTCTAAAAAAATCTTAAAGCAATTTTTCATTGTGGCTTGTTGTTGTGCTTTAGCACCCCGAAATGCGCAATTTCAGTAGGTTAGAGGAACGCGATCGCTGCTAAACTGGAGAGAGAGGAAGGAGGACAACAAAAACAATGACACCAGCAGAAACCACTCAAATCCTTGAAGAGCTTAAAGGCATTAGCACTCGTTTAGAACGTTTGGAAAGCTCCGTAGAGCGTTTGGAAGGCTCTGTAGAGCATCTAGAAAAGTCCGTGCAAAGTCTGGAAGTTTCATCGGAGAAGTCAGAGGCATATCGACAAGGAACTCAATGGGTTGTTAATCTAGCATTCAGTTTGATTGCAGCAACAACGATTGGGATTATTATCAAATTTGTTATCGGGAGTTGAGAAGCGATCGCACTGCACAAATCCAGTAAAATTCGAGGACTGCGATCGCACGGGAGAGGTTGAAAGAAAAACTTTGCGATCGCTTCCCCAACTCACAAAAACTTTGCGGCATAATAGGAGAGACAAGGGAGTAGATTGGGCTAAATTATGGAACGAGAAGACTTAGAAACTCGATTGGCTGAGGGACGCGATCGCTGCGATCGGGGTGACTTTCAAGGCGCATTGGAGATATTTCAAGCCGTCTCTACGGAAGCACCGGATGATGCTGAGGTGTGGTATTTGTGCGGTTTGGCTTATTTTCGTTTGGAGCAATATGAGGATTGTATTGAATATTGCGATCGATCTCTAGAGATTAAGCCAGAGTATCCTTTAGCTTTAGCACGGCGAGGGATGGCTTATCAAAAACTCGAACAGGAGGAAAGAGCTAAGGAAGATTTTCAGCAGGCTATATCGATTGAATCACAAAATTATGAAGATTGGCGAGGACGAGGGATCGCTTTAGATGAATCAGAGAGATATGAAGAAGCGATCGCTAGCTA
>JBFRWJ010000333.1:0-3725 GCA_051439525.1 Spirulina sp.
ATTCCATCCCGCGAACATAGGTATCGCGAAGTTCTCGCACCTGACACTCGCTAATCGTACCGCCACTATCTGCCTTCGTTTTCTCGAGCTCGTAGTGACCGCGTTCCCCGGTGAAGAACGGCCAAACCCGTCCGCGTCGAAGCCCTTTGTCACTCTCGCTCACATCCCGAAAGTTGCTCCCATCATTGGTTTGTTCCCCGTACCCATCATAACCATAGCGTCGGAAACCCGGATATTCCTTGCCGTCGAAGGTGAAATCGTATTTCACCCGTTTGGGATTGTCCGAGGCATCAATATTGTCGAACGCACAGATGGTCGTCGCAATATCGGCATCATTGCCGTTCATAACCCCATAACGCACCAATTCCAAGAAACCGCCATCTAAAACATCCCGTTCGTCATGGCAACTGCCCCGGTTCGGATCGCAAATGGTGCTACCGTTATTGGGATTGGCATCGGGGGTAATGCGCAAAAAATATTCACCGGGGGTATTGCAGGGACTTCCAGAACCCGTCGTGGTAAACATGCGGTTGTCCGCATTGTTCTTAAATTCATCCGCTTTTTGGAAGTAATAGGCGGCGGCACCGGGGTCATTGGCAGCATTTTCAGCAATATCGGCAGCCGTTAACAAACCCGTAATAATTGCCGCAGTCGTCGAAGGCGAATAACCGTCTTGTTCCTCCCAACGTTCCTGCTGAGTAAACGGAGGCGTAATATTGGTGTTGTTATCCCGGAGATTGACATGACCGCCATTGGCCAAGAATTCAGCCGCCGGTTTCAGCATGGTTTGATAGCGATCGCGGATTTGAGCATCGGATAAAATTCCCGCTTTCCATAACTTCCAACCCAACATAATCGGCATGGCGGTTTGGTCTAACTGAACCCGATACCACTCTAACGTGCCATCAACGTGAGTTTTTTGTAAAAACCAACCCTCGACACCTAAATTGTCCGGGGTGCTGTCCGAGACTTGCACCTTGGGCAAATATTCAAAAGCCACGAGGGGGGTTTGGGTATCGCCTAAAGCCAAGAATGCCATCGCCACTTCATAGAAATCCCGCGGCCAAACCGCCCGATAACCCGTGGCAAAGCTATCCGCGTTCACGGTATCTCCCCAAGGCACGGATAAAGACGCAATGAGCGCCCCGGGATTATTTTTATCCTCCATGGTTTTTAACACGAAGGCACTGGCATAGAGTTGTTTGCCATTGTCCCCCGTATTGGCAATCATCGCGGGAACGTTGTCGAGACTCGCCAGATAGTCTTCCCAGCCGATCGCAGCCCCTTCACCGTTGTATTTCGCTAAAAGACTGTCATGGCCTTCATTTAAGGACGCATCCGCTTGGGCGGTGGCTTCGTTATAGCTGCTGCCAAATCCGATCGCCGTATCGAAAGTCAGGGTTTCCCCAGCTTTGAAGGTTTTGAGTTGGGCCATCATGGCGACATTTCCCGGACGGTTCTGGTCGGTATAATCGTAGCTCCAGTCCATCACCCCATTATCATTGAGGTCTTGGTAGCCATCCGTACTGCCCACGTATCCCGCCGAGGTTTTGATAAAGGGGGCGGTACTTTTCAAACTCAAATACACGCTTTCCCCTTCCCGGGCGTTGAGACTGTCTTGGAAAACAAAGGCCACATCCCCAGTCCCGGTATTTTCCATGTGCGGGTTAATCAGGATATAGGGGGTAATATTATCTTCATTGGCCGTAAAGATCGTCCGAACAAACAAAGTTTGGCGATCGGGATCCGTAAAGACGTGTTTTTCGATGGTGTATTTGCCGTCTTTATCGGTATTGACGAGGCGATAGGCCGGAGAAAGGGGACGACCGTCGCTATCCTTATACAGATAGTCGGCGGTGCTATCGGTATCCTTTTTTTCTTCATCGAAAAAACCATTGCCCGTGACTAAGAACTGTAAGTCTTTGATTTGGGCGCGATCGATTTCCCCATAGGCGGTTTCAGTGACAATTCCTTGGGCCAGGGAAAACCAAACCTTAGAAATGTCTTGGGTCGGACCGCCATCGCTATAAGCGTGGTTCTCATCATACTGTTCGTAGGACGTTCCGATCCCTTGCTTGCCCGCATAGGACCAAAACGAGGTGACCCCCGGTGCCCCGGGCGCTTGACCTCCTCCCACCGCCAGCGCGACATGGCTTCCGAAGAAACAAGCCGCACAAAGCGCCATTAACGTTGTGAAGAACCAACGTTTTATATTCATGAGTATATTCCTCAGTAAGTTTGAAAGTTGTACTTCAGATGAGAATCTCGAGCCAAAATTATCGGGACTTTTCGGTCGCCAGCCCGAGAGAAATCACATTTTTTCTCTCTACTTGTATTTTAACGTCCCACTACTCCAAGTGCAAGGGGTTTCAGTCGCAAAATATAATATGGAGGACTCGATGTGTTCTCTCCTTTATTAAGCGGGGCGGAATGATTTAATTGATTGCAATCACAATACAAATAACCATCCGGCCCGAAGCTAAAGGAATCCGTCCAAGTCAATTTTTCGTCGGTGACGAGCAATTGATAGGAGCGATCGGATTGAATCACACCGATCCCCTGGGCGGCCAAATCGCCGACGTAGAGATTGTTCTCGCGATCGATGGAAATCCCGTCACAAATGGGTTTATCGCTGTATCTTTCTACCCGACTGGCGAGTTCTGCATCGCTCAAATCGAGATTGCACAGGTCGGCACTCTTGGCGCGATACATACTGGTGCCGTGCATCGGACAAAAATAGAGCCATTCATCTCGGGCATCGAGGACGAGACCATTCACCCCCAAGTGAGGACGGATAAAAGTCCCATCGGGCTGCTGGATTTGTACGGGGACGCCATCAACAATCAGATCGAGATCCTCTGGGATCGTACTTTGATGCCCTTGTAAAATGCGCTGGGCTAACCCCGTATTTAAATCCACGCGGATTAAGGCCGCTTCGGGTCCGGCGACGGGATCGGAGATATAGATCGTATTGTGGGTCAAATCGATCGCTAAATCGTTAATAAAGGAGTCGCTGCGGGTAATGGGGGGAGGTAAATAAATGACCCGTGCTAGTTGATTCTGCTGGGTATCCCAAGCCACGAGTTTCGGGAGCGATCGATTTTGATCTCCATTATCCAGCATCCAGACCCAACCCTGGGCATCAGCCTGAATCCCCAATACACTCTCAAACGCGATCGCTCGAGCGCCGGATCCCGTGGGAAACGCTTGTAACTCCCCGTCAACCAATTCAGCAACGGCCCTTGTCGGATTATAAAACTGGTGAAGACTCAGAAAAAGCCGACCATCTGGTATGAGAGTAATATTACCCGGCGGTACGGGTAAAGCCGCCACGACTTCTAAGGACTCAGAGAGAGTTGCCATAAATCTCCTGTTTGATGGACTAAAGACTCTAAACCAAATGAGTCAAAAAACTGAGACTGGGGGCAAAGAAATATTCTCCACCTTTCATCGAGACCCAGAGTTTGAAACTATAATCCTGCGTCTCTTCTTCTCCCCATTGTTTCGGCCATTTTTGCGTGCCTTCGGGTTGACCGATTAAGGGATCGGGGCCGACACCCACTTTCACAAAACGATTGGGATTTGCCCATCGGATTTGCATAAAATTAAACTGGTTTTCAATATTAGCTTGGAAACAAAGGAACAGTAATCCCGATCCGGTTTCCGGTGCCTGTTTGGGGTCGTTTTCTCCGTAACTGATGGCACGACGAGCAATACGATGATTT
>JBFRWJ010000334.1:0-3448 GCA_051439525.1 Spirulina sp.
GGATGATTCCGACCAAAATAAACCAAAATAATAAGGTCTCAAGCCTCCCCCGACCGGGGGAAAACCAAAAAACTTCTGCATTCCAAGCCTCCCACTTGAGCCGGAGGAACTGATAACTGATAACTGTTCACTGTTCACTGAAATGACTTCCGACCAACCAATAGGTGGTCATTTCTCCTTTCCCTTTGACCGCGATCGCGCCCCGTTCTTCAAAAACAAATTTGTCTTTTAACTGTTGGTAAATTTTTGCCGTCACTTGAATTTTCCCCGGTTCTCCTGTCGATTCCATGCGCGAAGCAACATTGACGGTATCTCCCCAAAGATCGTAAATAAATTTCTTAATGCCGATCACCCCCGCCACCACCGCCCCGGTATGAATGCCAATGCGAATTTGACAGGGTTTTTCCGAACTAATTCTAAATTGCGCGATCGTCTCTAACATATCTAAAGCCATAGCCGCGATCGCTTCGGCGCGATCGTCCTCGGGATTCTGCAATCCTCCCGCTACCATATAAGCATCGCCAATAGTTTTAATTTTTTCAATATCGTAGGCATCGGCTAGGCGATCGAAAGCGGAAAAAATATCATTGAGCAGATCCACCAATTCAATGGGAGAGAGTCGCGCGGAAAACGGCGTAAATCCGACAATATCGGCGAATAAAATGGTCGTCGTTTCGTAATGTTCGGCAATTAAAGTTTTGACCCACGGTTGGGGAATCGCACTGTGTTGTTTTTTCAATTGTTCCACAATCCGATGGGGCAAAATATTCAGTAACAAGGCTTCTGATTTTTCCCGTTCTTGTTTGAGGGCTTCGAGGGCTTCTTTCCGGAGAGTAATATCATCAATCACCCCAATCAACCCGATAACATTGCCATGAATATCGTGGAGAGGAACTTTACTAATATCCAGCCAAATTGTCTTCCCATCTCGACCGGGGCGTTCTTTTTTGGCAATCTTATGGAAAATGGGGGTATCCGATTCCATAATCCGCCGATCCTCTTGACGAAATAAATCGGCAACTTCTCGGGGCAATCCCATCTCGTAATCCGTCTTGCCGATCGCCTCTTCGGGACTGTTTAAATGAGCCGCTCGCGCCCAATTTTCATTGCAACCGAGGAACGTCGAATTCGTATCTTTCCAAAAGACTTGTTGGGGAATAGTATTGAGAATTAAGCGCAAATATTGTTCTTTTTCTTGCAGTGCCGCTTCCATGCGCCGGCGATCGGTGATATCATTGCCCACCATTAACAGACAATCCTCGCCATCGAGTTCGATTTTCTCTGCTGAAAGGCGAACGATGCGCATCTCTCCCGAAGCAACGCGAAAAGAATATTCTTGATTGCGAATTCTGCCCTCGGTTTCTAACAGTTCTACCATCTTGACGCGATCGCGAAGATTTCCCCAAAATCCCAACTCGACGGCGGTTTTTCCCATGACTTCCCCCAAGGTATAGCCCGAGGTCTCCAAAAACGTATCGTTCACTTCGAGAATGCGGCCTTCGGCTAAGGTGGTAATCCCCACCAAATAAGGACTCGAGCGAAAGGCTTTGGCAAACTTTTCTTCCGATCGCTGTAGGGCTTCCGTCCGTTCCACGAGTAACATTTCCAAAGAAGCGTTAGTATCCTCCCAAGCCATGAAGGCCTCGCGTAATTGAATGGCCATGAGATTAAACGAGCGCCCGAGATGTTCTAATTCTTCGATGTCATAAGGAGGAATGCGATGCAATAAATCTCCTCGGGCGATATCGGCGGCCGCTTTGGCAAACTTTAAGACGGGTTGGGCAATTAAACGAGAGGTGACGATCCCCAACCCCGTCGCCAAGACGAGGGCGATGGTGCAGATAATCATGGTCGCGCGGGTATTGGCGGCAATTTCGGCTTTGAAATCCGCCTCGGGAATGACCACCCCCAACACCCAATCGATGCCGCGATCGTTGTGCAGGGACTGCATCCTCACAAAATAGCGATTGCCCGCCTCATCCGCGATCGTGACACAATCGTTTTCTAAGGTGGCGAGGCGATTCTCTCGTTCTTGCCAATATCTCACTGTCGCCTGAACCATTGGCTCTTCACTGGCGATCGCGGGCAACCTTTCCCGGCCTTCTGGGGTTTCGATAAAAAGGTACTCGGAAATAGAACTGGCGACGATCTCCCCCGATCGCTCGATAATAAAGGCTGCTCCCGATTTTCCCACCTCCAATCCCTGTAAAAATTCGCTAATTTGTCCTAAAGTGAGATCGATCGCCATGACCCCTTGTAATTCTCCCGTCGTCGCGTAAATGGGAATCGCGGGGGTAATCCCCAAAACGGGAGGCTGAGTAAAGACGTAAATGGGCGACCAGACTAAGGTTTTTGAGGCTTTGGCGGCACGATACCAAGGACGAAGGCGGGGATCGTATTCTTTCGTTTGCAGCCGTTCTTGAGGCTCTCCTCGCTCGTTGAGGCGATAAATATGCCAAAAGGGAGCGGTGTCTTGCGTGCGGATGGACATGGTGGAAGGATCCCCCTGTTCGACTTGCAAAAAATCTCCGGTTTCGCTGCCATAGTAAAGGGTGGATCCCGAATCGCTTAATTGGGTTTCTTCCCACAAATAGCGCTGCAATTCGGTAAAATTATTAACGTTTAATCGTCCTTGCCGTGCGGACAGTTCGTTGATTTTCAGAAGCAGTTCCGCCGTGGCTAAATAATGGCGAACGTGGGTTTCAATGCGATCGCTGGTCTGTTGGCTGAGTTGGGTGGCTAAGTTGGTCACGGCCTGCTGTCCGTTTCGCCAGGATAAAAACCCCGTTAACCCCACGGCGGCAAAGATTTGCAGCAACGTCGGAATAACGATAACCAACCATAAGGGGAATTTCTTGGACACGGAGGGATGCGCAAACCTAAAAATAGAGAGTGAATCGCTATCATATTAAAGATTATGATAGCGGCTTTCATCGATCGTTATTCAACGTACATTGATAATGATTCGTAGATAATTGCTCGCCGATTAATTCAATATTACCGCGTTCGTTAATTTTCCATCCTCTTGCTTCAACTAACGGTGCGCGGGTTTCTCGGCTTGCAGAAATGTCCGCTTCTTCAACGATCGCGGAGTTTTGGGGAGTCGAAAAATCGCGCCGATCTTGCCAAATTTCTCTCCCGCGCAAAATTTGACTGGGATTTGTTCTCAGTCCATGTCGTCCGGCGATCGCGAGTTCGTTTTGCCTGGCACTCCCGCACTGCTGGACGAATTCTTCTCGCGGTTGTTGTAATTCTAGGGGTCTTCTCGAGTCATCATCATCAAATTCTTCGTCAAATTCATCCAAGTCATCCAATTCATCCAATTTTTCAAACACGACCTCAACCGTTCCTAAAATATCGCTTTCTTCGGTTAGTTCTTCGCCAATATTAAAACCCAATATTGCTTGTGCTGCAATGGTTAATTCTCCTCGTCTTCCTTGCTCTCCAC
>JBFRWJ010000335.1:0-6360 GCA_051439525.1 Spirulina sp.
GTATAAACCCTTGTTAAATGCGGGTAAAGGTGCGTTGAAAATGCCCCTTCAGTCGTCTCATCCCCAACACGGTCATCGCAGCCAGAACAAATTTTAATCGCACTTTCCCAAAAAAAATCCCCCCATCTACGTTTGAATTGGGTGGATCGGGGGAAATTAGGACTCAAGTGAAACTTAAATTCGAGAGAAAATCTTTGCAGCGATTAAACTGTAGCGATTTGGATTTTGCCTCGTTTTACGGCACGAAGAATGCGATTCACCGTCCGAAGCTCATTTTCGTCGAGGTTGTCATCGAGGGCAGCAGCCATTAAACCGTAGCGATCGCCAAGGGTTAAAATGCCCGTATCGGCAGAGGAAGCGAAGATTTCAGAAATTGCACCGGGGATGAGTTTGAGGTCTAACATTGTTCTTGGGGTTGTTTTCTCTCGATACCCTTATCATCGCGTTTTTACCGAGATGGCGTAGCGATCGCAACCTTTCCCCGTTTGTGAATTTTATCTCAGGTTCTCCGTGAATTCATGCAGGTGGGAGCAGCGATCGCGGAGTGTGGGGAGGGGCGATCGCGATCGCTATAAAACGTCCGGAAAACTTGGGAGGCACGGTTATGCCTGACGTTTTAACTAATCTTCACACCAAATTTTAATAACATTCTCGGGAGAAAATCATCGAGATCGCGGACATTTTCATCAACAATTTCAATAAGATTGAGTTCGTATTGTTGATAAAGTCTTTGTTTGGCTCGCTTGCGTTCTAAATATTGAGCATCATTTTCATAAGTTATAGCAGAGAGTATGTCCGGGCTTGGAAACTCGGTTATTGCAACCGGGTTGAGAACAAATTTCCATAATTTCATTGTGACTCCTGCTCGTAATTTTTACTCTGTTTGTCGTTCGATAAAGAACAGGTGCGTTTGGGGTGACAATCGCCGCGATCGCATTCGATCCAAATCTTAACTCAAACGGTATTTTCCCAGATAGGTGTTCTCAATTACATTTCCTCACTCCCAAGTGGGTGAAAATAAGAGATTGAATGCTAGCGCGATCGCTGACGCTCTCTCCCCCATGAGGTTTACATGAAACCAAAAATCATTGTTTGCGGCCTCGGTCAAACGGGTTATCGGATTTTTAGTCTGCTCCGACAGCAAGGGGCAGAAGTGGTCGGTGTCAGCGATCGCCCGATTCCGGGAGAACGAAGCGATCGCATTATCATCGGCGACCCGCGATCGACCGCCACCCTAGTTGCGGCGGGAATTCGCGAGGCTCATACTTTAGTGCTGGCTACCGACGACGATGCCCTAAACTTAGAAAGTCTCACTCGTGCCCGCACGATTAACCCTCACGTGCGCATTATCAACCGCATTTTCAATCATACTTTAGGAGAACATTTAGATCGTACCTTAACAGATCACGTGAGTATGAGTGCGGCAAAACTCGCCGCGCCGATTTTTGCCTTTGCCGCTTTGGGGAATAAAGCGATCGGACAGTTGCAACTGTTCGAGCAAACCTGGCCGATCCGCGAAGAAATCATCGATGCCCAACATCCTTGGTTGGGTCACAAATTGAGCGAACTGTGGGAAAGTCGCGCTCGCATGCTGATTTATTATCTCCCCGCACTGGGAGAGTCCAATTTAGTTTCTGCGGTTTTAGAAGGTCGCTTGTTGGAAGAAGGCGATCGCATTATCGTCGGAACTCAACCCTCAAGGCGATCGCCCCAACGCAAACTCTATTCTAAAGCGCGATCGCTATTGAAAACTTTTGCCAATTTACGAAAATTTAAAGATTACGGTCGTCCGGTGGCTTTAGTTAGCCTCGCTTTACTGGCGACAATTTTCTTTGCCACTCTCACCTATCTTAGTGTTAATTTTAATATTTCTTTCGCCGATGCCATTTATTTTTCCGTGGGCATGATTACGGGAGCGGGCGGAAAAGAAGAAGTTGCAGAAAGTGCGCCGGATACGATCAAAATCTTTACCGCCGTGATGATGATCGTGGGGGCGGGAGTGATCGGCATTTGTTATGCCTTAATTAATGATTTTGTCCTCGGCAGTCGCTTGCGACAGTTTTGGGCGGTCACTCAAGTTCCCGCGCGCAATCATTACATTGTTTGCGGGTTGGGGGGTGTAGGCATGCGGATCGTGCAACAATTAATCGGTCAGGGATATGATGTCGTTGCCGTCGAAAAGAATCCCAACAATCGCTTTGTACATGCGGCGCGATCGCTACGAGTTCCTGTCATTATGGAAGAAGCAAATCTCTCCACCACCCTGAAATCCGCCAATGTGGAAAAAGCGGCGGCATTATTGGCCGTAACCCGTAGCGATATGATCAATGTGGAAATTGCCTTATGTTCCAAAGCGGTTAACCCGAAAATATCCGTTGTCGTGCGCAATCACGACCCACAATTTTCCTATTCTGTTCAACAGGTTTTTGAGTTTGAAAATGTGCTTTGTCCGACGGAATTAGCCACCCCTGCTTTTGCAGCGGCAGCATTGGGAGGGAGAATTTTAGGCAATGGCATGACCGACGATCTCTTATGGATTGCTTTAGCCACATTAATTACTCCCGGTCATCCTTTTTATGGCAAAACCGTAAAAGAAGCTTCCCAAGATGCAGATTTTGTGCCCTTATATGTTGAATCTCGCGGGCGAACCATTCACGGTTGGCTCTTATTAGAAACGCTTTTAGAAGCGAATGACGTTCTTTATTTAACCATGCCGGCAACGGAATTAGAACAATTATGGCGGGTCGATTCCACGAAGATATCGATCGCTTTTTCTGGCAGTGACGCGATCGACGCTCAAAAAGCCACGCAATTATCGGAAACTTAAAGAAATTCAGATATTTTGCTGAAACTATCGAGAATCCGGTCTCTATTGGCGTTTCAATCGCTTTCCTTTTCTTGCTGAATTTCCCAAGTGCGAATGGGCATTTATGTTACAAAACTTGATAAATTCCCAAACCCATTAAGAGCATTCCCGTCATCAATTCCAAGCGATCGCGGCTAAAGTTTTGCGTCACCATTTTTCCCAATAATGTACCGCCACCGATGGCGACCAAACTGGAAAGAAAGCTACAACAACTGGCCAATCCTAAATCGAAATCGGCAATGCCTGCCCCAATTCCCGTCCCGAAGTTACTGATTGTCAGCACTAATCCGAGAGCGATCGCTTCTTTCATTCCCATCGCTTGACGGGTAGAAGATTGCACTAAAACGATTGTCTCATCGTTAACCGAAGTTGCTCTCATTTTCAACACCTCGGCGATCGCGTAGAGTCCCATAACGATTAAGAGACCGCTACCCAGTTTGTCCGCTACTGTCGGGGATAAAAAGCCATTCATCCAGTCCCCTAATTGCATCGAGAGATAGGTACCGACTGCCGACAGCAAGGCAATGAGAAGATTGGCTGAGAACCGGATGGTTTGCTGTTGGACTCCGCAGGACATCCCTACAGCAAAGTTGTCGATATTGGTGGAGAGCGATAAAAGAGCTGCTAGGAAGATTCTATCCATCGATCGCCTTGCCCACCTTCCGCTCATTTCTTAATTTTGTTTTCATGTTTGCGAAAACTTTCTTTACATTTTTCAGTCTACACCACTTTGTTAGCAAATCTTTACAAAATCTTAAATCAAGTATTTATGCTTAAGTATTTATACCTAAAAAAATAGGGCGAAATTCATTTCGCCCTACAAAATACTAGGAAATGAGGAAAGTTGGTTTTAACGTACCGTTCCTTCTAACTGAGTGACCTCAATAGGTTTCATGAGAAACAGTTTTAAGAATTGCACGCCATTGGAAAGGTAATGGGGCAATTTTTGCAGGAATTTAATCGGTGCGGGGGTGTTAGAATTGGCAATGGCTGTCAGTTTTTCATTCGTTTTCACGCAAGTTTCTAAACGTTCGTAGAATTGGGGATTCTCTACGTCGAGAACAATGGGGAACACCCGTCCGGCAGTATCGTTGGTTTTATCGATGACGTGCTTGTCGTATTCTCGCGCATTCAAACCGATCGCGGCGTAAAAGTCAGCGCGTTGCACATCATTGAGATACATGGTGGCAAAAACCGAGAGGAGGAAGAAACGACACCATAATTTGGCCTTCCAATCATTAAGGATATCCGGTTGCGCCCGCATGATGGCGTCGAAGAAGTCTCCGTGACGGTTTTCATCCTGACACCAGTTCTCAAAGAAGCGGAAGATCGGATAAATACGATCTTCGGGATGCTTTTCTAGGTGACGGTAAATAGTGATATAACGCCAGTAACCGATTTTTTCGGAGAGATAGGTGGCGTAAAAAATGAATTTGGGCTGGAAGAACGTATATTTGCGGCTTTTGGTGAGAAACCCTAAATCGAGAGAAAGATTAAAGTCGCTCATCGCTTTGTTTAAAAAGCCAGCGTGACGCGCTTCATCTCGTGACATGAGGGTAAAGCATTCGGCGAGAACGGGATTTTTGCCTTTTAAACGCCGTCCGAGTTCTTTGTAAAGTAAGAATCCGGAAAATTCGGCGGTGCAGGAACGTTCCAAAAATTCGACAAATAAGCGCCGCTTGTCGCCGGTAATCCCGTCCCAAGACTGCTCGAATTCTTCATCCCGGACGAAGTGAGTTTTATTATAATCGGCGCGGAACTCTTCAAGAATGGCACGAAGTTCCTCTTCGTTGACGGAGATATCCATCTTCGCCATGGCGTCAAAGTCGGTGGTATAGAACCGTGGGGTTAAAATAGTTTCTTTAGCAGGTACTTTGATTCCGGGACGAATCTCGGAAAATGTAGGTTTTTCGGCGGTACTGACCATAATTTTCTTTTAGCGGTTTTTATGAATGGCGATCGCTATCCGAAGTTAGAGGAATCGGAAAACTCCCAGTTTTAAGTTGCTCTCCAGTTTACAATGCCATGGCAAGGGTTTGAGTCTAGCAATATTAAGAGTTGCAACGATTTTGTAATATTGCTTAATATTTTCAAGGGAATGGGGAATGCGATCGCGATCGCTTGTAGTGCTTTTTGATGACGATCGAGTATCTGGCTTAAAATAAAAGGTGGTTTCTGGCAATGGCAAAACAAATGGTGAGAACGAAAAATAGTCTCTGGCGTGCTATTGAGGCGATCGATAGCAAGCATGGCGAACGGGTTTTGACATCTTATGTCTTGATGGTGGGGATTTTCTGCGGTCTGGGGGGACTTCACCGCCTTTACAATAAGAAATATCTGACGGGAATTCTCTGGCTCTTTACTGGGGGACTTTTTGGGATCGGGCAATTTATCGATCTCTTTTTCGTTTCCAATATGGTAGAGGAATACGAAACCAAGTTACTCCTCAAACAAGGTTTATCGCCTTACGGGAGTCCCGCTCAATATCCTGACGTAGTGGTGAGTGCAGTTGAAACCCCGAAAGTTCCTGAAGAAAACCTGATGTTACAAATCTTAAAAGCCGCACGCGATCGCGGGGGAAAAATTACAGTGACCCAAGCGGTGTTAGATACGGGAGCCGATTTTCCCGAGGTGGAGAACGTTCTCAAAGATATGGTTAAAAAGGGATACGTTCATGTCGATAACGACCCGGTTAAGGGAACCGTAACTTACGATTTTATTGAACTCTAGAGGGGCGATCGCGATCGAGGATTTTGAGGCAATTCGACTCGCGCGATCGCCTTTCTCTTAGCATCCTAATTTCGTCCCAACCATTTCTCGCCATTAATACGCTGCAAGGTATATAAAACCATTAAATCCAGCGTAATTTTCCGCTCGTCAATCATAAATGATTCGAGGGTACTGGGTTTTGCGCCGTGAGTGGTGGCGGAAAAGCCCTTTTGTCCCTTAATATCTTCATCAAAGTAGTAAAGGTTAAACTGGCGCATTCCTTGTTGCCATTTTCCTTCAATTTGCCAGCATTCCTCTTGAGAGTCAAATCCGGCAAGGGAGACGGGTTGCTTGGCGAAGGCAATTTGCATATCCTCAAGGCCAGCTTGGGTCAATGCTTCCTGTAGTTTTGGCGTGAAGTGCTGCTCCATAAACTCGGTAAAGGGTTTATCTTCAAGAGCGGGGGGTTTGGGTTTCTTGGCTTTAGCTGGGGGTTTCTTTTCTGCGGGTTCTTCTGCCATGTTGCGCCCTCGGGATAGTTGCTTTAGACTTTTGCTCTTTTACTTTATCATAGGATCGGAACTCAAGAAAACTCATGAGATAACCAAAATGACAGTTCAAGAATTAGAAAAGCAACTTCTGGCACTGACTCCCAGTGAAAAAGCTGAAGCGATCCAGATTTTAACTCATCGATCTTGTTAATGCTTGGGTGTATGCTAATACCAATTCTATGTAAACTTGCACTTAATAAAAATAGACAAAAATATACAAACAAGCCCAAGAGA
>JBFRWJ010000336.1:0-10587 GCA_051439525.1 Spirulina sp.
GCATTACTTGATCGATCGCTTATCCCCACTGTCAATTTTATTTTGCCAGCGTTACCAATGGCAATGTTTCTCTCTTGAAAATATTCTGCGATCGCGGTTGGGGACTTCATGCCAATACCCCGGGGGATATTTATTTAGGGTTAAAGGCAGGATTTTCGCCACAAAATATCGTTTACACGGGCAGCAATCTGAATTTAACGGAACTGGAACAAATTCTCTATTGGGGAGTGGAAACTTTTAATTTAGACAGTCTCTCTCAACTCGTTTCTTTTGGCCGAGTTTACCAAAAATTACAATCTCAAATTGCCGTTCCTCGTTTGGGACTGCGGTTAAATTTACCGGAAATTACGGGAGAGAGTCGCATTGGGGTTAGACCGTCAGAATTTCCCGAAGCGGTCAAAATTGCCCGTTCTTACGACTTAAAAATCAAGGGGTTGCATTTCTATCGCGGGACGGGAACTAATGCCACAGAAGCCTTTACGAATGCAATTGACAAACTCCTCGAAATCGGTTGGCAACTTCCCGATTGGGACTATCTCGATTTTGGCGGAGGTTTTGGCTATCCCTACCAATATCAAAAAGTCGCTTTTGATTGGGATGACTTTGGGGGAATTTTAACACAAAAGTTGCAAAAACTCAAGCCAGAAATGAATTTAATGATCGAACCGGGACGAGCTGCGATCGCGCAATGCGGGACGCTTTTAACGACGATAGTTTCCGTAAAATGGCAGGATGAGAAACAAATTGTCGGAGTCGATACCAGTATTGCAAATTTAGCCGTTCTTGCGGTACATGGAGGTTATCGAAAAATTGTCTCTTGGTACGATTTGACTCGAGAAACCCATCCAACCGATGTTTGTGGCAATACCACTTATTCTCGCGATTATTTAGGGAAAAAGATGCAGCTTCCTGCTTTAGAAGTGGGGGATATTTTAGCCATCTTAGATGTGGGTGCCTATGGGTATGCCATGTCCTCTCATTTCTTACATCGTCCTCGTCCCGCAGAAGTCTTATTAGAACAATCGCGATCGCGTCTCATTCGCCAGCGAGAAAAGTATAGTCATTTAATCGAAAATCAAGTATTATAAATATTTCTCTCGATCGGAAAAATCATGAAGTGCAGTCAATGCCAGACCGATAATACCCTCAAAGATCGTACTGCCAATGCGGGACGGTGTAAAAATTGTGGACATCCCTTTGTCTTTGAACCGACTGCGATGAGTCCGATTCAATTTACCGATATCTTTTTTACCAAGATTCTTGCAACTCTTTCCTTCAATAATACACTCTTTTTTACCCGAGAACAATTCTTTTATTTATTAGAAAGACGCTTGCGACAAAAAATGGATGATTCTTGGATGGGATGGGCGATCGCGGGAATTATAATTACAGTATTTGTTCCTTTACTGCGTTGGATCGTGGGTATTCCTCTGACCATTTTCTCCTTATGGCGAGGAACGAATTCCCAAGCAACAGCTTTAAAAAACCGCAAACTGGCAGCAAAATATTTAGTATTTTTTGGTGTTTGTCTGGTTATTGTGGCAATGATTTTACTGGTCAATGCTTCCACAGCGATCGGGTTTTTGAGGTTTGTCGCGGGTACGGTTTTTGGAGTCTTCTCCATTTATTTAGGTATCCTGCGAGATAAACGCACTCAAAACATCATTCAAACCCCTATTATTCAACCCGATCGCGCGGAAGATTGGTTAACCCGTTGGATGGAAGTTAATGGAGAGCCAGAAAAATTGTTACCTCCTCCTCAAGAAGAACAAACTCCTTTAGAAATGAGCCAAGAAGTGAGTCATTATAGCTTCGATCGCGCCCTCATTTGCGACAGTGATGAAATTGCCCAATTCTTAATTGCCAATAACTTTCATTTCGAGCATAACTGTGCGGTATTAAGCATCATGGGATATCCGCAAAATATTTTCTCAACGGTGATGCAAATGCTGCGACGCAACCCCGATCTTAAAGTTTATGCTCTTCATAATGCTACTCCTCAAGGAGTCATGCTTTCTCATACCTTGCGATCGCGTCCCGAATGGTTTGCCAATACAACCGCGACGGTTTACGATTTAGGCATTACGGTTAAACAAGCCCTCAATCAAACCCGAGTATCGGTTTTTAATTCCCCTCTTAAATCCCCAATTTTAGCACGAGAAGCAAAAAATTTACCCTCAGCAATTAAAGAGACTTTATCTGCTGAAGAACTCAAGTGGTTAGAAGCAGGAAATTATGCCGAACTAACTTCCTTTCCCCCAGAAAAACTTTTACGATTGATTGTGCGAGGAATTGCGGATACGCGCCGCGATCGCGAATTTTCTACAAGTAGCGATGGGGGAACTTGGGAGCGTGAAGATATATCGTATATTTACATTTCCGATAGTTTCGGTTAGGATTATATCAAATTTGTGAATTGATAGCGAAAACAATTGAGATAGTCGATCGCGTACTCTGTTAGATTTTACCCAAAATGTTCGCTAACTGGGAGCAATTATGAAGTGTATTCAATGCGATACCGAGAATAGACTCAAAGATCGCACTGCAAATATGGGACGGTGTAAAAATTGCGGACATCCCTTTGCATTTGAACCTACCGAACTGCAACCCATTCAATTTACCGATCGCTTTTTTGCCAATACTCTTTCGGGAATATCGAGGGACAATACTCTATTTTTTACCCAAAAACAATTCTTTTATTTTTTAGAAAAACGCTTGCGAAAAAAAAGAGTCGATTTGGGGACGTTTTGGACAATCATATGGGGAATCGCGATCGCTTTCTTTTGGCTCTTATTCCATGAGTTCGATATTGACATCGGGATGGCAATTTTTCTATTTTTCTGGCTCTATGGAATTCCAGCTCTCATTATCTTATTAGTACAACAAACGAATTCCCCAATCCGATCGCTTAAAGAGCGTCAATTGTCGGCGAGACTCTTAGTTGCTCTGGGGATTGTGTTGATTGGAGTTGCAAGTGTCTTCGCGTTAAATGGCTCGACGGAAATCAATATCGGGCAATTTGTGTTAGGTACAATTTTTGGTTCGTTCTCAATTTATTGGGGAGTCATTCAAGGAAAACGAGCTAAAAAAATGGTTAAAACTTTAACGATTCAACCCGATCGCGTGGCAGAATGGTTAGGACGGTGGATGGAAGTGAATGGATGGCCGGAAAAATTATTACCTCCCCCTCAAGAAGCAGGAAGTCTGACAGAAATTAGCTCTGATGTGAGTCATTATAGCTTCGATCGCGCCCTCATTTGCGACCGTGATGAAATTGCCCAATTTTTAATCGCCAATAACTTTCATTTCGAGCATAACTGTGCGGTATTAAGCATCATGGGATATCCGCAAAATATTTTCCCAACGGTGATGCAAATGCTGCGACGTAACCCCGATCTTAAGGTTTTTGCCCTCCATAATGCTACCCATCAAGGGATTCTTCTGCCTCATACCTTGCGATCGCAGTCGGAATGGTTTGCCAATACAACCGCGATCGTTTACGATTTAGGAATTACCCCCAAACAAATTCTCAAACAACCTGAAATCTCCGTTTTTCGTGCTGAGAATTTGGCAGGAGAAGTCAAAAACTTACCCTCGGAGGTGAAAGAAAAGTTATCGGCTGAAGAAATCGAATGGTTAGAAGCGGGAAATTATGTCGAACTTGCTTCCTTTACCCCAGAAAAACTGTTACAAATCGTGACGCGAGGAATTGCAGATACCCGCATTAGCGATCGCGAACTTTCTCCAAGCGACGATCCGGGAAATTGGGAGAGTGACGATACATCGTATATTTACATTTCCGATAGTTTCGGTTAGGAGAGAATGCTAATATAGCACAAAAATATTTTCCTGATTGCAAGCCTCTTGCAAAAGCCGCGAAGTCATAATTTTGAATTTTGAATTGATTAGAATTTTTGCCGTTCTCGCAACCAAAACTCCAAACTCGCTAACAGCCATAATTTTACCCCATAACGCCGCCAAATATCGCCGCGATAGTTCAACCAGTCTCGGATTAATTTCTGGTTCAAATAAGGCGCGATCGCGGCATTCCGATCGAGGAGTAATTTCTTAGCCGATCGCTGCCAATGATGATAAAACCAACGCTGTACCGGTACCATCATCCCACTTTTAGGGCGATCGATAATGGCAGGAGGGAGTAAATTTTTAACCGCTTCTTTTAAAACGGCTTTTTCAACCGCTCCAGATAGTTTATACTGGGGAGGAACCCGCAAAGAAAATGCAATAATGCGGCGATCGAAAAGCGGCGATCGCCCTGATAATAAAGCCGATCGCGTTAAATTATTAACTTTTGTTAAAATGTGATCTGTGCCTTTAAACTTAATATTGAGAGTCATCAAACGATTGAGATAACTTGCCTCGGAAGCAAGATCCCCGGCAAAAACAGAAGGTTCATTTTTAACCGCTTGAAAAATATCCGGTTGAAGCAATCGGGGCAAATCTTCAGCACATTTTTTATAAGAAGTCAAGTAGGCCGAAAGTAAATCCGTTTGCGTTAAATTGTACAGGCGATCGAGCAACATGGGCTGATTTTTCGGGCCGCCAAAACAGGGATCTCCCCCTTCTCCATTGAGAATCACGCGCACATCTTTTCGTGCGAGTTTCGCTAACAAATAATTGGGAACCGTCAGGGGATCGCCAATGGGATCGTCGAGATGTGCCATCGCGATCGCCAATTCTTCCCACATTTGTGCCGGGGTAATCTCCAAAATGCGATGTTGAGTTTGACAGTGACGCGCCACCAAACTCGAAAATTCCAGTTCGTTCGGGCAGTCCGAACCGAAGTGAATGGAATAAGTGAAGATCGGGGAATGGCAAAATCGAGCCGCTAATGCCGTAATGCAGCTCGAATCCAAACCTCCGGAAAGATAAACCCCAACGGGTTCGTTGGCAGGTAAATATTCGCAGACGATGCGATCGAGGAGCGATCGCAATTCTCTCGCGTGCCATGCCATGGGTTCGGGAAGAATATCCTCCTTTAAATGCCAATACGCACGCGTTTTTTCTTCGGGCAAACAAAGTATCGTCCCCGGACGCACTTCTCGCACCCCTTGCCAAAGGGTCCGCTCTCCCGGGACGAATGCCGTACAGAGATAATCTCGCAAAGCAACTAAATCTAAGTTTCGAGAATGCCAAGGTCGCAAAGTCGCCAAACGCGGGGCAATGTAATACGTCGAATCCCGTCGGGTATAGTAAAGCGTGCGTCCTCCCGAGGGATCCCGCACCAACCACAAGCGATCGCTTGCCTTCTCCCCAACAATAAAGCTAAAAATTCCCTCTAACTTCCCGATACACTCTTCCCCTTCTTTTTCCCACAAACCCGCCAGTATCTCGCTATCCGATATCTCCTTTTTAATCCCCAACTCTTGTAAGAGAGAAGAGCGATCGCTCAACTCGATATCGCCAACCAGCCAAAATTGCTTTTGAGGACTCCAAACGGGTTGACCGGAAGAAGAATCCAAAAGCGCAAAGCGATCGCGATCGCTCTCCCCCCAAACCGCGCACCAAGACGGATATTGCTTTACCATTCCCATTGATGCCCCAATAACTTTTCGGCCTCCTCACCGCACACCGGCGGAGAAAAATAAAACCCCTGACTGTATTCGCACTCGATCGCGCGCAAAACCGTCAATTGTTCCTTTGTTTCCGTCCCTTCCGCGATCGTATCCATCTTCAAACTATGGGCCAGAGTAATAATCGTGCGCACGATCTCCAAACTATCCTCCTCCCCCAACATCCGACTGATAAACGAGCGATCGATTTTCAGAGTATCGATAGGCAACTGATGCAAGCGTTGCAAACAAGAATAACCCGTCCCGAAGTCATCCACCGAAAGTTTGATTTTCAACGTTTTAATTTGGTCGAGAAGTCCCGAAGATGCTTCTTGATGCTCCATCATCACCCGTTCCGTCACCTCCAAACGCAAACTTCCTGGCAGCAAACGATTTCCTTTCGTCACTTGCCGCAAACGATCCATAATGCCCAATTGAGATAATAGAGATCCCGAAACATTGACGCTCATCGTGAGAGGCATCTCCCACCGTTTTTGCCACTTGCTCAACTGTTTGCAAGCTTCCCCCAAAACCCACCAATCCATCAACCCGATCAATCCCGTTTCCTCGGCTACGGGAATAAACTCCCTCGGGGAAATCCAGCCTTCTGAGGGATGGGGCCAGCGTACCACGGCCTCGAACCCCGTAATGCGCCCCGTGTGCATCGCAATAATCGGTTGATAAAAAATGGTAAATTCTTCTCGTTTGAGAGCCAAACGCAGATCCGTTTCCAACTGAAAGCGTCCTACCGCTCGTTCGTACATGGTCGGCTCGAAAATGGCATAATGCGCCTTCGCTTGATACTTGGCGTAATTCATCGCCGTATCTGCCGCTTGCAGTAACGTTTCCGAGTCTTGTTTCGCCAGTTCGGGAGAATCCACGATCGCGATACCGATACTCACCGGGGAAAATAACTCCTGTCCGTCCACCTCCAAAGGTTGAGACAATTGTTGCAGGATGTATTCCGCGATCGCCGCCGCGTCGAGGGAGGTATGAATGTTTTCGAGAATCGTTGCTAGGGCCTTATCTCCCACACGGGCCACCGGTTCCGCCAAATTCAAACAGGAGTCCAAACGTTCTTGGGTCGCCAAGATCAATCGATCCGCCAAAGAGTGGCCGAGACTGTACTTCACCGTACTAAATCGTTCCAACTGCAAAAATAACACCGTAAAAAAGCCCGTATTGCCAGCGCGAGTTTGGGCGAGTTGTCGCTTCAGGCGATCGAGAAACCAAGTCGTATTGGGGAGTTGGGTGCGAGTATCGTAATAGGCATACCGTTGGAGTTGTTCCTCCATTTGCTTGCGTTGGGTAATATTTTGCGTCACGCTCATGCCGCTTGCCACTTCTCCCTTTTCATTAAAAACTGGCAGGGCGTAGGTGAGATAAATGCGATCGCCTAAAGGCAGTTCCGCCGTGACGGGCATTCCCGTTAATGCCTCGCGGTAGAGGGGTTCGAGCCGCTTGTACGTCTCTTCCGAGACGATCTCGCCCAAGGTTCTCCCCTCGATCTCCTCCCGACTCCGTCCCAAGCGACTGACCTCCATCCCTTCCGCTAAGGTGTAGCGCAAATCCTTATCGTAGAGAAAGACGGCACCATTGGGAAAATTGCTGGCGAGGGTGCGATATTGTTCTTCATTGTTTTTGATTTCTTCTAGAGTGCGCTGGCGCGCGCTGACATCTTGCAGCAGGGCGAGCTTCACGGGTTTTTCGGCAAAAAGAAAGGGAAACACTGCGATTTCCACTTCCATAATCGAACCATCTTTGCGATAGTGTTTCCAAACCCCTGGAATGCTTTCATTTAATGTAAAAGGAGCAATAGGGATATCTTCGGGAGAGCGAATATCTTGCAGGGTCATCTGTAAAAACTCTTCGCGAGAATAGCCGTAAGCCTCAATTGCCGACTTGTTGACATCCAGAAATGCCATCGTTTTCGTATCGTAAACCCACATGGGTTGGGGATTTTTTTCAAAGAGGGTTTGATAGCGTTGCACTAAATCTGCGAGGGGGGCGCGTTTCTTTTCGGCTTCTCTGGTATAAAGTTGAAGAACTTTAAAGAACAAAATGCTGGTCATGAGAACGTACAAAATTCCCGCACCCAATTGCCATGTCTCGAACTGCTCGGGGGTTTTGGCCAGTGCCAGCAGAATATTATCAGATAAGAATACCCAAAGACTGCTAAAAATGGCATAAAAGCCGACGATATTGCGCGTCAACTTGACATTACCAACAGATTCGTTTTTCATAACCGATCGCCGGAGGCAATTGACACCCATTTCACCCTTAAGTGAAGTGCCGAGGATTGAATTCAAGATTACAATCGCGGCTTTAGAGTTAGGATTCCAACTCCATCGCCAATGATATCATAAATCCCCGTTCGCGATTCATCCCTGCTTCAATCTCAGAGTTCAAGCTAAAGCACTTTCGCTGCCCGAGTCGCTCATAAACAAGCAAGAAGACCCCGTGAGTTCGATCACGCGCTGGACGAACTCATAATCGGGAATGCTTTGCAAGCCGATAAAATCCATATCCGCTTGGGGCGCATCTTCCACGCATTGCCACAACTCTCCCGTCATCACGATAATGTTGGCGGAGGTGGGAATGCGGGCTAAATCTCGCAACTCGACAATAAACGCCCGGGTCGCGATCGCATCTTCTTCGGTTTCCACCACGGACAGGAGATTGAGTTCTCCTTTCCAAGCCCGAGTCAAACGCAATGCCATCAAAATCGCCAGATTAATACTCCCCTTGCTCAATTTTTCCGCCATGGAACAATCGTCCAATTGGGGACGCAACCATAAATTAATCACCTCTGCTCGTCCCAACCCGGCTCGGGGATGCAAACCAAAGAGCGTCACCCCCACCCCCAACCGTCGCGCTTCCTGAAAAACCGGCAGTAACGGCGGCCAGCGTTCGGGATCCTCGGGGGCTCGCAAAAATAAGACATTGGGGCGGAAAAAGGTACTCTGGAGGGCTTGCAGGGCGGCAATAATTCCTCGTTCGTCTGTACTGACATCGAGAATGGAAGAGGTGGTAAAAATCCCCCGCTTTCGCAGTCCCAAACCGAGCTCGCCGATGCGCTTGGCCAGGGTTTCCACGCTTTGTTGTTTGGCCAGTCCCAAAAACAAAATCGACCCTTCCGGCTGACAGAGATCGCAGAGGAGGCGATATTCTCCCAAAAGCTGCGATCGATCCTCCACGGGAACCAATACCGTCGGCTTCCAAGCTCGCGTGCTGAGTAAATCCAGTTTAATAGTTTGGGTGGCCGCCCATTCCGCGATCGCCACGAAAATCCCGCTTCTCACATCTGCTACATTTCGCCGATAGTGGCCGCGAATCAAACGCAGATAAATAAAGAGCACCACCGCTAAAGCCACCAAACTAAAAGTAGCATTGATAATCGCCATCGCTACAATGCAAGCCAATGCCCCAAAAATCGGGATAATGCGGGGCAGTTTGAAGGTGGGGCGAAAGTTCATCAACCCCAAACTCGACTCGATGGAAACAACCAAATTAATCGTGCCATAAGTGATGAGGAAAAACATGGTAATCAGGGGAGCGATCGCGTTGAGATCCCGCAATAATAGCCCCCCCAAGGCCACCAGACCGCTAACCAGTAAGGCGCGGCGGGGTTCCCCATTGCTGGCTAATTTCTCCAACCATTCCCCCCCCGGGACGGCGCGATCGCGAGCGAGCGCCAGCAGAACCCTCGGGGCGCCGACAATGGAAGAAAGAGCGGCGGAAAAGGTGGCCGCCAGCAGTCCCACTAACACGGCAATACCCCATCGGGACTCTTTCACCATAATCGTATAGTTGCGAACCAATTCATCGGGAGAAGCGGCGCGGGAGACCCACCAACACAGGGCAATATAAACGATCGTACTGACGGCGATCGCGCTCAAGGTGCCGACGGGGATGCTGCGGCGGCTGTTTTCCAGTTCCCCGGACATATTTACCCCGGACATGATCCCCGTGGTGGCTGGGAAAAAGACGGCAAAAACCCCCCAAAAATTCGTTCCCTGAAAGTTCGTTTCGATCGCCCCCGGAAAGTTTCCCCACAGCACGAGGGGTTCGGTTGAAGCCCAAGTATCGCTGCTGCTAAAAATGGAGATGAGGGAGGCCATAATAGCCACCATAACCAGATATTGAATGCGAAAGGCCAGTCCCGCACTGATATAGGCGACCAGAAAAATCACTACGAATACCCCCAGATCCACGAAGAGGGGAGAATGCTGGGGAAACAGCAGCAGCCAGCCTTCTCGGAAGCCGAAAACATACATGGCCACGGCAAGGGCTTGGGACATAAATAAGGGTGCGCCGATACTGCCGCCAATTTCCACCCCGAGGGCTTTGGACATCATGGCATAGGGTCCGCCGGCTTTCAAGCGGGTATTGGTGGCGATGGAGGCGACGGAAAGCCCGGTCGCAAAGGTGATGCTGACGGCGGCGAGAACCACCAATAAGCCCCCACCCAACCCCGCATTCCCCACCACCCAACCCACCCGCAGGTACATGATGACCCCGAGGATGGTCAAGAGGGTGGGTTTGAACACGCCTTCAAAGGTATTGTATTGGGGGGGCGTTTGGGGTTGGGGCGATCGGCGCAAGATTTTCATCATGGAGAGGTGCGGGTTAAAGTCAAGCAGTTATCCTATCTGAATTGTAAAAGCTCATTGTTGATTGACTCGAACCTTACGCCCTGACGATCCAGAACCCTTGGTAAATCAGTTATCCGCGATCGGCGATCGGTTATCAGTGGGAAGTGCGATCGCGCAATTGCCTTAACTCAGTTCTTTTTCTTGGCGTTCTTGTTGCAAGCGATCGGCTATTTCTCCCCCCCGTCAACAGTAGATTTCCCTCTCTATCCCACCAACGCAACCATAATGCCTCCAGATTGAACGCTCCCCAACCCAATCAAAGATTATGGTTGGGGATTCCCTTAGCTACGGAGACTCCGTAGCATTCCCAGAACAACTGGCGTTCTCAGTGTGCCGTTGGAACTTTCGCCATCGAACACTCT
>JBFRWJ010000337.1:0-3685 GCA_051439525.1 Spirulina sp.
GCGATCGCGTCTTCGCCCACAAATACGGCTTCTTCGTAAAGTCCTGCTACTAAGCTCAAAACGGTAATCTGTTGCTGTATCGGGTCAACGATCCAATATTCTGAGATTCCTCGGGCTTGGTACTGCGATCGCTTGTAGCGATAATCTCTCTCTTCATTTTCTCGTCCCGGACTGACCACCTCGATCGCCAACTGGGGAGGTGGCATTTCTAGGGTAACAAGGGAACGATGCGATCCCGACATTGCCTGCGCTAATTCTTCTGACATCACCAACAAATCGGGAATTCTTACGGTTGCTCTCGTCCCGCTTACCGATACTTCTGTTTTTGTTCTCAAGCAATAAAAGGGAATCCCCAATTGAGAAAAATACACCAACAAAAATATGGCAATTCGTTGGTTGATATCGCTTTCACTCGTCATGGCTCGCAGTTTCCCATCCTCTAACTCGTAAAGAGTGTCGGTACCGTCGTCATAGTTGAGAAAATCCTCGAGGGACATCAGGAGAGGTGAGATCGCCTCTTCTCCCTTTAACGCATTCGTTACCATTGCCAATTCTTCCACAACGCCACTTTTATTTTAAAACTCGAGGTTGGGTTGTTGGCGCATCGCGATCGGGTAATGGGGTGGGATATCGTAGATGTGAGATATTATATGATTAATTCTCTTTCAATGTTGAACTATGGCGATCGATTCCATACTGAGTCCAAAACCAGTAATTATTCGTACAGAGCGCGGACTGACGATCGCTGGAACTCGTATCACGCTTTATGATGTCATGGATTATGTCGTTGCTCGATATCCTGCCGAGTTTATCCGTTTGCTATTTGATTTAACCGAAGCTCAGATTGAGGCTGTTTTGTCCTACATTGAAGACAATCGAGATAAAGTTGAAGCAGAATATAGGATGGTTCTCGAGCAGGCAGAAGAAAGTCGGCTGTATTGGGAAAAACGCCATCAAGAACATTTTGCCCGCCTTAAACCTAGACCTTCTCAACCGGGTCGAGAGAAACTTCGGGCAAAGCTCAAAGCACAAAAGGAAAAACACGACCTCGAAGCATGAATTTTTTGGTCGATTACAATTTGGGCAAACATACCGAGCTTTTATTGGGAAACCTTGCGAGTCAAGGTTGGTTAGAGTTATTCCCAATTCGTTTTGTGACTTTCAAGGAAATTGATTTGCCGATTGACAGTAGCGATCGCATTGTTTGGCGATTGGCTCAAGAAAATCAGATGATTTTACTGACAGCAAACCGAAGCATGAAAGGAGAGGATTCTTTGGAGCAAGTTATCCGAGAAGAAAATACAATGGAGTCTCTACCTGTTATTACCATTGGGAATGCTGACCGATTTTTGGTCGATCGCATTTATCGAAATCGTTGCATTGATAGCATTCTCGAAATTCTGCTGGATATTGAAATCTGGATCGGGGTCGGTCGCATTTTTGTGCCGCGATAGTTGAATCAGATAACCCAACCATCACAAACCTTTCAAAATTATCAATTCAAAAAGGGTCAATCGCGACGTTCGGTCAGTTCCAATAAAATCTGTGCGTGAATGTCTCGGGTAATCGGATAAAAAGCGGTTAAAATCAGACCGCCAATCAACGCTAAAGTGGGAAAACCCGCGCTCATCCAACGAATTGCAGTAATGGCAGAATCGGGTTGAATGGGATTGACATTATCGGCAGAACCGGCAATAAATCCCGACCAATCGAGGACGATTCCCACTAAAAATAAAGCCAGAGCAATTCCTAATTTTTGTGACTGAACGAGAAATCCATAAAAAATTCCTTCTCTTCTTTGCCCGCTTTTAAGCTCATCGAGATCGATAACATCGGGTAACATCGCCCAAGGAATGAGATACGCGATCGCGACTCCCAAACTGGCGATTACTGCTAACCCATAAAGCCAGAAAATTTGACCGGGTTGTATGAGAATCAGTGCGATTTGCGCCATCGCCCAAAGCGGCATTCCCACAAGATAAACAAATTTTTTTCCCGTTCTTTGACTGATGAAATTCCAGAGAAACATCATCCCTAAAGAAAAGGTTAAAGCAATGAGCATGAATTGCATAAAAATTTGTTCGGATAATCCCATCCAGTTCACCATAAAATAAGGAAGAATCGCGGCCATCCATTGTAAGGCCAGCCAAGAACAGAGATAAATTCCGATCAAAATAAGAAAGGGACGGTTTTGCAGAAGAATGCGCAGTTGTTGACGGAAAGGAAGTGTTTGCCTTTCTTGGTTAAACGTGTGATGGTGAAGGCGGTAATATTGCGGATACGTTCCCCAAATACAGAGGTAAATACAAATAATTGCCAACAGTCCGCAAAAAATAGCCAGAACGAAATATTTTTGTGCGGGATCGGCGATCGCATCAAAGATAATTTGCGCTAAAGCAAAAGAAAATAAACTCCCAACAATACTAAATGCTGCTTTAAAACTGCTTAAACTGGTACGCTCGTTATAATCTTGCGTAAATTCTGCCGTAAGGGCGCGATAGGGTAATATCACAATCGTATAAGCGATATCCAGTAAAACCGCGATGGTACTGTAATATCCAAAGAGAAGCCATTGATTTGACCAAGGCAAAGAGAGCCACTGAAAGACGAGACAAATGCCAAAGGGAACGGCTCCAAATATCATCCAAGGATACCGCTTTCCCCACCGCGATCGCGTGCGATCGCTCAACCAACCAATGATGGGATCGTTAATAGCATCCCATATCCGACTAATGAGCAAGACACTCCCGGCAAGAGCGGGATTTAAACCGGCAATATTGGTGAGAAAAAACAGAAAAAAGACAACCGTAATATTGCCGGGAATTGCTACACCAAATTCAGTAAAACCGTAGAAAAATTTGGTTTTAAAACTGAGTTTTTCGGGAGAAGACTGCATCTTAAATATTTTGTTCTCGTATTAAACGAAAACCAAAGAGAATATGACGGGATTTAATTGGACGACTATGCTGATAAGCACCGCGACAAAAACCGGGGAGATCGTCCCAAGAACAGCCTTTAAGAATAGCACGAGTTTGCAATCCTCGTTTGACGAGCGTGTCCGTCCATTCAAAAACATTGCCTGCCATATCTTCTACTCCATAAGGACTTTTGCTGAGGGGATAAGATGCGATCGCGCTCGTATGCCAAAGATCGCTGTTCCAAAAGTTGGTTGCTTCATCTTGCCATTGATTTCCCCAAGGAAAATAACGTCCATCTGTCGAACGAGCGGCTTTTTCCCATTCGTTTGCTGTCGGTAAACGATAGGTATAGGAATCTTTTTGACTTTTCCAATCTGCAAAAGCACGAGCGTCTTCATGAGAAACTAAAACAACGGGGTGCTGATTTTCTCCTTCAGGATAGTTCTTGTTTTTCCATAAATAGGGTTGAACTTCTGTATAAGGATGGACGAGAAATCCTTGTTTTTGGTACTCGGTTTCGGAGATTCCGGGGGGACGATATCCAGTCTCTTTGACAAAAGTTTGATAATCTTCATTGGTAATTAAATTGCGACCGATACAAAAGTCCGGCAGGAAAGTTGTTTGGCGAGAAGGTTCGCCATCAAACCAACGTTTTTGGCGCAGTAATTTCTCTTCTTGGGGAACGAATTCGGGAGTTTTGGCCGCAGCGATCGCAGAAATTTTGTAAGCATAATCTCGTTCGGCGCGATCGCTACCCGAGATGAATT
>JBFRWJ010000338.1:0-5335 GCA_051439525.1 Spirulina sp.
GGGAAACGGGTAGCGATTTCGTCAAGGGTCATGCCACGCCAGAATTTTCCTCGCGGATTTTGCAAAGCGCCGATTTTACTCATCCTTACTATTGGAGTGGGTTTACTCTCATTGGTATGCCTTGGTAATCAATTCTCAGACAAGCCTAATCGCTTATCTCTTGTTAGGGTTCAGTAAAATACCCAAATATTTGAGAGATACGCGATTACCTAACATTCCGCACGTCAAATTAAGGCAGGAGAATTAGTGGGTTGATTAATACGATTTCATCTCTCCTCTTTTTCGTACCCACTCTTTCGTTTTTTCAATCATACTGTTTTTATACCAAGCAAATTGAGCTTGACATTCTCGGAAGATCTTGATTTTCTCCTCTGGCGATAGATGGTGTAAAAACGAGGACTGTGGAGTTAATTCTTCTATGCGATCGCTCATCAGGAGATAAGATTAAACAACATTATCAAAATCAAAAAGTTCGCGAGAAGGTGGGCAATGCCCACCCAAAAACGATTATTTCCAGCCAGCACGATCCATTACTTTGACGGCATCGGCATTCTTTTCGCCGTAACTTTCTACGTCGAGTTCCGACTCTTTAAACTCTCCCAATGCTTTCACGATTTCATTTTCTGTAGCCCCTGCAACTGCTGGATATTCATTGTTCCCATCCGCAAAAATTTCTTGTGCTTCGGGAGTGGTCAGATACTCGATAAATGCGATCGCATTCTCTTTATTCGGTGCATTTGCCGTCACTGCCGCACCGCTAATATTAACATGCGTGCCTCCCGATTCTTGATTGGGGAAAAATGCGCCAATATTGGAGACAATTTCTTGTTTTTTCGCATCATCGGAACGTTGCAAGCGGGCAACATAGTAGCTATTAACGACTGCCACATCGCATTCCCCAGAAGCAACAGCTTCAATTTGAGCCGTGTCATTTCCTTCAGGTTCGCGGGCAAAATTAGCCACGACTCCTTTTGCCCATTCTTCCGTTTTCTCTTCCCCCAATTCGGCAATTTTTGAAGCCACGAGGGATTGATTGTAAATATTACTGGAACTACGAATGCAAATTCGTCCTTTCCATTTCGGATCGGCTAAGTTTTCGTAGGTGGATAATTCTTCAACTTTGACTTTATCTTTGTTGTAAACAATCAGTCTTGCCCGCTTGGTTAACCCAAACCAATATCCCTCATCCTCTCGTAAATTTGCCGGGATATTTTCCTCTAAAGTATCCGAGGAAACGGATTGTAAAATCTCTTCTTCTTGCGCTCGCCATAAATTACCGACATCAACCGTAATGAGAACATCGGCGGGACTATTTTCTCCTTCACTTTTAATCCGCTCGATTAACTCGTTTGCTTTTCCTTCAATGAGATTAACTTTAATGCCTGTCTCTTTTGTGAAGTTGTCATAAAGCGCGTCATCGGTATCGTAGTGACGAGAAGAGTAAAGATTGATTTCACCGCCTTGACCAGAATCGCTTTCCGTGCTAGAAGTTCCCGTGCCAGAAGGTTGGCTGCATCCAACTGCGACAAGCAAACTGAGTCCGGTGGCGAGGGATAATAGAGTGCGGGTTTTCGGGATCATTAACGTTTTCTCCAAGGTCATTCGCTATTGCGATTTTCTATTGTACGTTTAATGAAACTAATTCTCAATTGAAAAACAAAATTTTTTCTAAAATTTCTGAGTCAGGAGGGGAAAGCATTGGTGAAAGAACGTGCCTATTGGTTGGCTTGGTCGCAAATTTCGGGGACGGGTCCTGTTTCCCTCAAGCGCATCCAAGACCATTTCGGTAGCATGGAAGCGGCGTGGAATGCTCCCATACAAGCTTTTTGGGAGATTAATGGCTTGGGGGAAAAATCCACCCGAGGGATTGCCACCGAGCGATCGCGGCTTCATCCGGAAGAATTATTAGAGCAATATCTCGAACAAGAGTTTTCCTTTTGGACGCCCGCCGATCCAGATTATCCTCGTTTATTGCTAGAGATTCCCAGTCCGCCTCCCGTGTTATACTATCGCGGACAAAGAGAGATTTTAGCTCACCCTCAAGCCGCGATCGCTATAGTCGGAACGCGAAACGCCAGCGAATACGGGAAACGGTGGACGCGAAAAATCAGCCGCGCTTTAACCCAACACGGATTCGCGATCGCCTCGGGCATGGCGGCAGGGATCGATACCGAGGCCCATCAGAGTTGTTTGGCTGCAGGGGGGAAAACCATCGCCGTTTTGGGTACCGGCATTGATGTCATTTACCCCCAACGCAATACCGCCCTCTATCACCAAATTTGCGATCGCGGTTTAATTCTCAGCGACTATCCCCCCGGGACAAAACCCGAGGGCAAAAACTTCCCCCCCCGCAACCGCATCATTGCCGGCATCAGTCGCGCCATCTTGGTCATGGAAGCGGCCAAGCGATCGGGGGCCTTAATTACCTCCCGCTATGCCAACGAATTCGGGCGGGATGTCTATACCTTACCCGGCTCCCTCGACAGTCCCCAATCCGCCGGCTGCCTGCATTTAGCCAACCAAGGGGCGCATCTCATTTTAGGAGAAGAAGAATTACTGTCAATGCTCGGGAAGATTCCCCAATTGGATCGCGGCGATCGCCGACCACCTCCCGATCTCAGCCTCGAATTACAAAAAGTTTGGGAACATATTGCTCTGCAACCTACTCCTTTTGATGCGATCGTTAGGGGTTGCGGACTGCCCCCGGGAGACGTATCGGGTGCCTTATTAACCTTAGAATTACAAGGATTGGTGACACAATTGCCCGGAATGCAATATCAGCGATTTTGAAGCATCTCCAGCAAAAACCTAAAAATTGGGAAGCCTGCACCATAATCTTTGATTTGGTGCAGGAAGATATCACTTTTCGTATATCTCAAGTGGCAAATTGTCTGGATCTCGAAAGAATGTAAACTTCTTTCCTGTCAGTAAATCAACTCTGATTGGTTCCGTAATAATTTGTTTTTGATTCAAATAAGTTACTGTAGATTCAATATTTTCTACTTGAAAAGCAAGATGTCGCAGACCGCATGACTCGGGATGAGTTGGTCGAGTAGGGGGATTGGGAAAAGAAAACAGCTCAATTGCATTCGTTTCATTAATAGATAAGTCAAGTTTGTATGATTTTCGCTCTTCCCTATACGTTTCTTGAATAACTTTGAATCCTAATATCTCTGTATAAAATTTTTTAGAAACTTCGTAGTTTGAACAAATTATGGCTATATGATGGATGGTGTTGAATAACATCGGTCGTCCTCTATTACGATTGAACTAAAGTTTTTTTATAATACACGATGAAATAGAAGTTGGGGTGTAGATCGAAACCGTTTATATTTCGTAACATGGAGGTGCGAGCAGGGTGAATTGCGATTGCGTTCCATATAATCGTCAAAATATTCTTTGCGAATTTGGTCGGGAGACTTTTCTCCGCCCCCAAAAATCGCCTTTCTGGTATCGAAGACGCGATCGCAGACAATAACCGAGTTTTCAATGAAAGAAGTTGTCTTTTCGTAATAAATTGACTAGAGTGAAAAATAATGCTTCTCAAAAGCGGAGTTGTTGAAGATGACCCAATCCCGTCCCCCCGCCCCTCCTCGCCGTCCTCCCGCCCCTCCCCCCGGACGACCCCCCGGTGTCAAACAGGCTGCCCCTACCGATGCTACCCAACAAATCGCGAGGAGACCCTCTGTTCCCCCTCGTCCCGGCATGGTGCAAAAGGCCAAACCCAAGGGTCCCCAACGCTCCCCCGGACATCCCAGTATGGAGGAAATTATCAATCGCGCCAATGAGGACGGTTATTCAGATATTCACTTGGGAGTGGGAGAAAGGCCTCGGGTGCGCGATCGCGGCGAAATGGTCATCGTCGAAGATTATCCCGTCACCGACGAACCCACTTTTTGGAGTTGGATGCACGAAATCGTCAGCGAGCAAGAAATTCAACAATTTAAAGATACAAAAGAACTTGATACGGCAACGCAATACGACTTTGCTCGGGTGCGGATCAATGTTTTCGACAGCCTTACGGGCCCTTCTATCGTCATGCGCTTGATCCCCCTGAAAATCCTGACGATGGAACAATTGCGCTTGCCTGCAGTTTTGCGGGATATTTCCGATGCGCATAAAGGCTTGGTGTTGGTGACCGGACCGACGGGATCGGGAAAATCGACAACGATGGCGGCGATGATCGACTATATCAATAAAGAACACGCCAAACATATTATTACCATTGAAGACCCGATCGAATTCATTCACAAAAGTCGTAAATCCCTCGTCAAACACCGGGAAGTCGGCACCCATACCCTACTCTTTGATAATGCCCTCAAAGCAGCGTTGCGGGAAGATCCGGATTTGATTCTGGTGGGGGAAATGCGCGATCGCGGTACTGTCAACACGGCACTCAAAGCCGCACAAACCGGTCACTTGGTCATGGGAACCCTACACACCAACAGTGCGGTAAAAACCATCGAACGGATTCTCAATCTTTATTCTGCAGAAGAACAACACTCCATGCGCATTGCTTTGGCAGAATCCCTCGTGGCGATTGTTGCTCAAGGGTTATGCCGGACAACGGATGGCAAGCGGGCTGCCTATCACGATATTCTCATCAATACCGAGACGATGAAAGAATATCTGGCAAAGGGACAATATGAAGAGATGCACGAACTGATGATTCAAAGCGAATATGATGGCATGACGACGATGAATAAATCTCTTTACTTTCTTTATGAAGAAGGTCGCATTACGGAAGAAACTGCCTTGGAAAAATCCCCCACCCCTAACGAGATGGCACAAATGTTACGAGGGCGAATTTAATTAGAAAGGATGAAGGATGAAAGATGAAGGATGAATTTTTGCCCTCCTTTCCTCCCTTCTTCGTATCTTTTCAAATAACCAATAACCAATAACTAATAACTAATAACAAACAACAAATAACCAACTTGTCAAAACTATTTAAAGGAATCGCTTTATTTACCCCTGCTGGAGATTTGATCTACGCGATCGATCCCAGCAAGCAAGGTCAATGGCACGCCCATCTCTGTGTGGGTTTGCAGGAGTTGTTGGGATTGCCCGAACCCCCCCACTTTTTGGTGCCCGCTTATACGGCAACCGTCGATCGCTGGTTCGATCCCAAAACCAAACAAGTACAGACGATCGCAGAGGCGTATCCGGCCGTGATGCGCTATCAAACCTTACTCAATGCCGTTTTTGCAACCGAGGGAGTGGCATGGCAAAGGGCAGAATGGCGCGAGGAAGCCTGCGAACCCCTGATTATTGAAAGTTATCGCGATCGCTTTCCCCAACTCTGGGAAGAATGGGATCTCGTAGTGGCTTACGA
>JBFRWJ010000339.1:0-3623 GCA_051439525.1 Spirulina sp.
AGAGCTATGATTTTCGGTCAGATTTGTCATGGATTTAAAGGTGTTTTCCTAAAGTGATTCGAGATTGACCTTGATGAAAGTCACAAGATTTGCGTCTTCCGAGCAAGCGCGATCGCTTAACGATGCAACGACGTGACAAGACCCGCACCATGGTGCAGTAAAATCAATGACAATCGGCGAATTTTGCTGACGAGACTCGTGACATCGCTTCCTTGGATGGAGGTGGCATTTTTCATGATAGAGTTTTGATTTTCAGTCAGGATTTTCGGGGTTTTCTAGATATTGTTCGATAATGTTTTGATATTCGTCATAGGGTGCTCCTCCAATACACGTTGCCACTAATTCTCCATAGTTGAAAAACAATACAGTGGGAATATGAAGAACGTTCAGTTTTTGGGAAATTGACTTGTTTTGTTCGATATCAACCTTGACGACAGTCACGCGGTTTTCATAGTCCTTGGCTAAACGATCGACTAACGGTGCGGTTAAACGACAAGGTCCGCACCAAGAGGCGGTAAAATAAACGAGAAGAAGAGGAGTATCGGCGAGAAGATTATCGAAATTCTTTTCTTGGATATAGGCGGCATTGTACATAATGAAGTCTGATTTTCGGGAAGAGCGATATTGAGCAATTTAAAGCCGAACGAGCAACCCGATCGCTTCTTGTAAATCAAGAGAAACTTCCTCAACCGAGCGATCGCTTCGGAGCGTTACCAAACAGCGACGACGTTCGTACAAGGCAATCAAAGGTTCGGTTTGTTCTTGATAAATCTCCAGTCGTCGCCGGATGGTTTCTGGGTTATCGTCCTTACGTCCTCGCTCTAACAACCGCTCCGTTAATAGCGAACGGGGAACTTCAAAATTAATCACTCGACCGTAAGGTTGCTGGAGAATTTGCAACAGGCGATCGAGGGCATGAGCTTGGGATAAATTGCGAGGAAAACCATCTAAAATCCAGCCATTGCGAGCGTCATCGCGACTCAGTCGCTTGCGCATTAAAGCAATAATTAAGCGATCGGGAACGAGGGATCCCTCATCGACATAGGCTTGTGCTTCTAAACCCAGAGAGGTTTCCTCGGCGATCGCAGCGCGCAAAATTTTCCCCGTAGAAATATGTGGAATATTTAATCGTTCGGCTAAGATTGTTGCCTGAGTTCCTTTCCCCGCACCGGGAGAGCCGAGAAAAATAAATCGCATGATGTTGTTTGTTTGATAAACTGAAATGATAAAGTCGTGAGTTGTTCGATAAATTTAGGGCAATGACTGCGGAAAACATCAAATCCAATCGCTGGTTGAGACTGGAGCAAGGACGACAAGCTAAAGCCGATCGCGGCGGTTATATCGGTTATGGTTCTCCCGCTTTTGGCGAACGGGTCGTTAATGGCGAATTGGCTCCCCATCCCCAAGAACAACAAGTTATTGAGTTAATTCGCCGTCATCACAAGTCTGGGAAATCCCTGCAACAGATCGCCGACTGGTTGAACCGTCAAGGTTATACCACCAAGCGCGGCCAGCAATGGCAGCGAATCTCTGTTAAACGGGTTCTCGATCGCCTTTACGGAAAAACGCCGAGAATTTCTGGAGTCCGTTCAATGAATAATGAACAATGAACCGTTTTTCCCAGAACCTATATTTAGTTAGAACGAAGAAATATCAAGGGTTTTAACGATTTCTTTGTTACGTCTCTCTAATAATAGACCATAGAAGGGTTTATGTCTAGACCCTGAAAGATTTTTATTGTTATTCCCCGTAACATCCCTCTATGACCTTCTCTACCCTAGAATTGGCCAACTTAGAAGAAGCGATCGATCGCCATCCCCTCATCGTGGCATCGGATACCCTCGCAACAGACGCGATCGCCCTCATGAGCCAAATTCGCGGGCAAACTTGTCATTTAGAAACGAGTCCGGCCTCGGAAAGCAACCCGTTCTGTCCGCCCAGATCTCACTCGAGTTGCGTTTTGGTGATGGAGCGATCGCAACTCCAAGGAATTTTTACCGAACGGGATATCGTCCGCTTGGTGGCCAGCGATCGAGATATCGCGGGAGTACCCATTCGCGAAGTCATGACCGCGCCAGTTATCTCCATCTCGCAAAACCACTTTCAAGATATTTTTGCGGCTTTATTTTTGTTTCGGCGTTACCGCATTCGTCACCTCCCCATTACCGACGAGGCCGGCCAATTGGTGGGGGTGGTTTCTGCGGAAAGTTTGCGTCGCATTTTGCGCCCGGCCAATCTTCTCAAAATTCGGCGCGTTGTGGATGTGATGACCAAACAGGTCGTGAGTGCGTTTTTACAGGCGACGGTCTTAGAAATCGCACAATTGATGACGGCTCATCGAGTCAGTTGTATTGTTATCGTTCAAACCGACGGCGATCGCCTCCACCCCGTGGGAATTGTCACCGAGCGTGATATCGTGCAATTTCAAGCCTTGCAACTCAATCTTCCCTCGATTTGCGTCCGAGATGTGATGAGTACGCCCTTATTTCTCCTCAATCCCGAGGATTCTCTATGGAGAGCGCATCAGGAAATGCAAAAGCGCCACGTCCGTCGCTTAGTCGTCTCTCGTAATTGGGGGAGAGATCTAGGGATTGTCACTCAAACGAGCTTGTTAAAAGTGTTCGATCCCATGGAAATGTACGATGCGATCGAAATGTTACAACAGACGGTCAAACAATTAGAAGCTGAAAAGTCCCAACTATTGCAACAAATCCACCACGATCGAGGAGAATTGAGATCGTCAAATATCAATTCTCCCCTTTAGTTTTCCACTTAAACAGATTTGGCATAAATTTTGGTGAAATTCAAGTTCCCAATCAGATAACATTAAAAATCTCGGATGGTGTTAAATTGAGTTCCGGAAAAGTTGAAGAAACAAGGCGATCGCTTTCTCGATAAGTCTGCATTTGATAAACTCTCTTTTCATCAAGAGTAAAAATAAAAATGGTGGGTTGCTTTGGGTTTCCAAGATAACTGCGACTCCCAATGCTTTAGCAGCAGAGATAGAACCATTGCACGGAATCCAGATCGCAGAACGATCTGTCGCAATTTTCGTGACGAGTACGGGGTGCACGCAGAAAGAGGATTTCGTCGTAGTATTGGAAAAATCCCAGCCTCCGACGGTAACCTTCATCCGCTTAAAACCCGATCTTTGTCGCGCTGCTCCCCGTCCCATGCCCATTAAATTCTCACCGGAGGAAGTCGGTGCAACTACATTCACAGTGAGAAATCTGTTTGAACCCATGCCCGGATTCTAATAAGAGGCATCCATAAAGCTTTAGCTCATCGAAAAGACGAGCGATCGCACTGCCCACCTTCCTAGAGAAAGAACAACAGCGCGATCGCTTTTGGTAACAAAACCCAATTTACTCACTTTTGCCATTCACTCAGACGAGTTTAATGGCCGATCCCAACATAACGGAAACCTGCTTTTTCTGCCGCGTCGCGATCGAGGAAATTGCGACCATCAATGATAACCGGATTGTTCATTAACTTGGCCATTTGTTGGTAATCGATCTTGCTGAATTGTTCCCAGTCCGTCACGAGAACCAAAGCATCGCAACTATCCGCCAAGCGCTCGAGATCGGTTTCCACGATCGCATTAGCCAAACCCTGTCTCTTAT
>JBFRWJ010000340.1:0-4298 GCA_051439525.1 Spirulina sp.
GAAGAAGGGGGAAAGAGAAATCCTGAATTGTGGGGGATGGGATTGAAAGCGGCGATCGCGATCGGCACTATTCTCCTCGAACATCCTCCCGCTAACCCCCATTTGCAAACTCCCCACTATCCTGAAGATTTGCACCATCTTCTCGAGACTTATCAATCTTGGCTCGAGGCAATGCCTGTTTTGGAGAGTGAGAATAACGAGGGAATTTGCGAGTATTTGTACGGTCAATTATTGGGATTGTTAGACGAGAGCGATCGCCAAACACGAGAAATTGCTTTACAATCACTTTATAAAACTTATCTCTTACGGTTTCGCGAAGAAAATACCGAGAATTCTCTTTCATCGGCAATTAATGTCGGCACAATCTTGGCGTTGTCAACAGCTTTATTATTGGCAGGAAAAAAAGAGGAAGCGATGCAAATTACCGAGATGTTGGTGAAGCAAATCTACGATAACGGTCTCCAGTTTCGCACTCCCGAAATCTTGTATCCTCCCAGAATGTTTGAGGGGAGTCATTCTCTCGCTGGCATGGCAATTTGGGCAATTTACGAAGTTTTCATGAAAATGAAAATATAGTTAAGTTAAGGAAGGCGTGTATAGCCTTTCGGCATGGCTTCGCTAAAGCGACAGCGTCACGCCCCCAACTCTTAAAAAATGGATTTGTTACTCTCGTTTAAAAAAATGAAGATTTTTCTATTTTTTTCTATTTTTTGGTTTTCTTCCTTCTTGGCAGCAAGACTCGTTCTTGCGAATACAATTGCCCCAGAAATTGAAGAAAATTCGCCAGATTTAGAGGAGATTGAACCGAACCCAAATGAAGAAACCATCCCCCAGAAAGAAAACCCCATTATCAAACAATGGCGCAATGTCGAGATCTTGCGAGTTTTGGAAGGACATACAGCAGCAGTAATGTCTTTGGCATTCAGTCCGGACGGCCAAATTTTAGCCAGTGGCGGCAGTCAAATTGATGCCAGTATTTATATTTGGAATCCGAACTCCGGACGCAGACTCAAACGAAATCGCCTTCAAAATGGAAGGGTGACAGCGATCGCGATCGCGGCAGAAGGAGAACTGATTGTCAGCAGTAGCGATGTGGCCGGAGTTTCCTTATGGGAATGGCAAAATCGCAGAAGAAATGAGAACGAACGCTGGATTTTAGGACACAAACATAATATTCTTTCCCTCACCATCAGCCCCGACAATCAAGTATTAATTACGGGAGGCTTGGATGGCATTCGCCTCTGGAATTTACGGGGGATGAAACCGCTTTATACATTGGTTCGTTTTGAATTAGTCACGGCTTTAGCCCTTCATCCCAATGGCTATATTTTAGTCAGTGGGACTCAAGGGGGAAATCTGAAATTATGGGACTTAAAAACGGGAGAAAATTTAAGGGAAATTGAAGCTCACGACGACACGATTAACACCTTGGCATTTACTCCCGATGGCAGAACCCTCATTTCTGGCAGCAGCGATCGCACCATCAAACTCTGGCGATCGGCAACGGGTCAGTTATTAAATACTTTAGAAGGAGCGGGAGGGACTATTAATGCGATCGCGGTGCATCCGAGCGGTCTTCTTTTTGCCAGTGGCAGTCGCAATGGGATTCAACTTTGGGATATCGAAAAAGGAGAAACGATCAATAATTTTACAGGGTATTCGGATTGGGTAGAAACTGTCGCGTTTAGTCCGGATGGGAGGATGCTAGCCAGTGGTGGATTTGACAATCAAGTTAAACTTTGGCATCCCCTCGCCCTAGAGTTAAGGGAATGGGATTAGGGTTATGATGAAGGGCGATCGCATTGTACGCAGTTCATGAAAAATAACTTTGGTAAAGCTTTTAAACCCTTAATCGTTCGAGTAGGAGCGATCGCCTGTGTATTGCTGCTCACTTTTATGCTGTTCGATTCTCGGATTAGCCACGCAAGTGAGAAGAAAACCCAACTCATTTTCGACCTGAATGCGGACATAACACAATCGGAACAGTTCTACGACATTCCCTATCCCTCCGATTTGCGGCTTGACGATCGCGGAAGACCCAACATGACGGGTTATCCCATCTCGAGCCAAGCATTCCTCATTTTTGGGATTAAAGCGATTGCGGGGGATAGAATCGGTTTTCCGACAGTATCTGCCGCTTACTTTCGCTTCGATGGGGCACTGTCGAGCCAAGATCGGAATCAGCTTATTCCAGCAGAGCTAGATTCTCCAGTTTTGCTCGTCGATGTGGATCCCGATTCCCCCGATCGAGGCCAGCTCTATCCCACCGTCGCTGAGGATTTGATTGCCGATTCGGTGTACATTCCAGCACATACACTGGCGGTTGCACCCTACCCGGGCGTTGTCTTGCCTCCCAATCGGAAATATGCCTATATCGTGATGAGAACCCTCAAAGATGCCCGGGGCAAACTTCTCCGCGCGCCTAAGTCGTTCAAAAAATTGTTATCTGAGGGAAGCCCTCCCGATGGAGTTTTGGGTCAAAAAGCTAAAGAACAGTTTGCGCCTTTGCGGAGGATTTTGCGCGAGTTCAACATTCCTCCGGGCTTGGTGGCGGCTGCAACGGTCTTCACAACGGGGGATCCGGCTGGGGAACTCAATGCCCTATCGGATGGGGTTCGGGCGCGTTACGACTTATCCATTGCCGATCTCGCACTGGATCCAGACGATGGTGCGAGTCACGAACGCTTTTGCGAACTCCACGCAACCATAGGATTTCCTCAGTTCCAAAGAGGAACCCCACCCTTCGATTCAGATGGACTGTTTGAAATTCTTCCCGACGGCACTCTTGTCGAGCAGCGTTTTGAGACCGCCAATGTTGTCATTACGGTGCCCAAGACAGAAATGCCAGCAGATGGCTATCCTCTTGTCTTCTATTTCCACGGTTCCAATGGTCTGAGTACGCAAGTCGTGGATCGCGGTCCCATTCTCGAACCGGGTGGAACGGAGATCCCGGGACTGGGACCGGCGCATATTGTTGCCGAACGCGGATTTGCAGCCGTTGCCAGTGCCTTACCGGTCAATCCCGAACGCCTCCCGGGCGCGCCTGATGATGCCTATCAGAACCTCAATAATCTCGCCGCCTACCGAGACACATTCCGGCAGGGTACAATCGAACAGCGCTTGCTACTGGATGCGATCGCATCGTTACCAAAAAAATTGGGTTGAAAGCCCCGCCCTTTAGCGGAGCGGAGGGCGGCTTTCTAGAAATATAGTATAAAGACATTTTTTGTGATAAACTAAAAACATTCAAGGAGGTGATGTTAATTGTTCGGTTGCCAACAAAATCTGATTAAAGATTCAGAAAATTTGCCATTTCTCGAATATCTTTGTAGCACTGCTAATAAGTTGATTAATTGCGGTATTTATTTGGCACGACAATGGTATTTCAAATGTGACTATATCACGGGAAAATACGATCTAGAAAAGGAGCTAAAGCCAAATCCAAACTATCAATTTCTTTATTCTCAAGCGGCACAGCAAACTTTAAGAGGAGTCGCTGAGTCATTCCAATCATTCAAGGAACTGTCTAAAAAGTACCACAAAGAGAAACTTGAAAACCGTCCTCGCCTTCCTAACTACCGGAAAAAGGGAGGATTGGGAGTTATTACCTATCCCAAGCAAGCTCTAAAGTTAAAGGGAGATAATATCAGAATTCCCCTCGGAAACAAGGTAAAAGCAGCCTTCAAAGTCGATGCTTTCTTTTTGCCATTTCCCACCAATCTCGACTTTAAAAAGATTAGAGAAATCCGGATTCTACCCCGTAATGGATGCTTTTATGTCGAGTGGGTTTACCAGTTGGAATGTCAAAAAATTGAGTTGGATAAAGATAAAGTTCTCGGCATTGACCACGGACTCGATAATTGGCTGACTTGTATTTCCAACATCGGAACAGGTTTCATCATTGATGGGAAGCACCTTAAATCGGTCAACCAATGGTACAACAAACAGATTGCCACGATTAAGGAAGGAAAACCCCAAGGATTTTGGAGTAAGCGGCTATCTCGCATTACCGAAAAACGCAATCGACAAATGAGAGATGCAGTCAATAAAGCGGCGCGATTGGTCATTAATCATTGTTTGGAGAATGGCATCGGTCGGATTGTTTTTGGCTGGAATAAAGGTCAGAAAGACGGCATCGATATCGGTGCAAAAAATAACCAAAAGTTCGTACAGATTCCCACGGCTAAACTCAAAGAACGCATCAGGCAATTATGCGAACTGTACGGGATAGAGTTCGTTGAAACTGAGGAATCGTACACCTCGCAAGCCTCGTTTTTAGATGATGATTTCTTGCCGAC
>JBFRWJ010000341.1:0-9886 GCA_051439525.1 Spirulina sp.
GGCACATACTGGTGAGAGGTTCTCGGTGCAAGACCATTTCGTTTAAGCAGAGGGCTTCCCATAAGAGACTGTCGTTTTTGAAGATGCGCACGGCCAGCATGGTGCGTTCTTCAATTTCATATTCTCCCGCGATCGCTTTTTCGAGGGCTTGGGAGAGCTGATTGATATAGGTTTCCGTCAGAAATCCCATATGTCCCGTATTCACCCCCAAGAGGGGAATCCCTAACGGCGCAACTTGGCGAAATGCGGCCAAAACAGTACCGTCTCCCCCAAAAACAATGCCAAAATCAATACTCTCGTCAAATTCTGGGGGAATTAAGTGTTCGATAGGGGTATGACAACGGGGGCTATCGGGTTTGGAAAAGCCAAGAATTCCGCCATAACTCGAGGTCAGGAGAACTTCACAACCGCGATCGCGCAAGCGATCGTGGATTTCATTGGCAATACGACAGGCGGTAGGTTTGATATCGTTATAAAGAATACCTACTTTTGGCACGACAAAAAATCCAGTTTTTTAACAAAGGGACAAAGGCATAAAATGCTGAAAAACGATTACGATTTATTTTTGAAGGGAGAGCGTTTCTTCTTTTTGCGTTCCTTTTCTTTCTCCTTTTCGTAGCCAATTTCTTTTAATTTTTTCATAATTCGCGAAAAATATTCTTGTAAATATTCTTCGAGGGTGGTGGTTTCTTTGGGATCGAGTCCGAGGGTGGCATAGACTTCCTCCATGGGCGCATCGAGAGGGAGATCGCTGGCCAGCACTTCCGCAAACGTCAGGCGATCGGCAATATTCCAGCCCCATTGAAAGAATCGCAGCAGGCGACGAATCAAGCGCAGGACGGGCAACTCTAGTTTAGCGGTTTTTGCCACCCGACCCGATAGGCGCTCGCAAAGTTGGATAATTTCATACGTTCCCCAAGCACGGGTGCCGACGAGGGGAAAGGTCCGATTTTCCGTTTCGGGGACTTCGAGGGCGCGAATAGTAAATTTAGCGATATCGAGGGTATCCAGATAGGCGATCGGCGCACCTTTCCCAGTTACCCAAACCACTTGATTATCTAGAATCGGAATGGCAAATTGCCCGATTAATCCCTGCATAAACCCACAGGTTTGAAAAATCGTATAATTGAGTCCGGATTCAGCGAGGAATAATTCCGTGCAATGCTTGATTTCCATTAAAGGAACTCGGGGGAATTTTTCGGAATTCAAGATGGAAAAGAAGATATAGCGTTTGATTTCCGCTTTTTTTGCCGCTTGAATTAAAGCAATTTTTCCTTCCCAGTCTACCTGTTTGATACTTAAAGAATCCGTTGCTTTCGCGGTTGCCGCATCAATAACAATTTCTACCCCCTCGAGAGCAACCTCTAACGTTTCGGGCTGGCAAATATCTCCACAAACGAGCTCGGCTCCCCATTCTTTCAAAAACGCTGCTTTTTTCGGTTTTCTCACTAAACAGCGTACTTGATGACCTTCATCCAGCGCGCGACGAGCGATTTGTCTTCCCAAGGTGCCCGTGGCACCGACCACCAATACTTCCATTTAAAAAATTAAAGGCTATTGTAAAGTTTCTATAAGATTTTATCAGAATTTGGTAACGGGTGACGGGTAACTGGTAATTGGTGACTGATTCATCGCCAATCGCCTTGAATGGTAAAGGCTGCCCATTTATAGCGTTCCGTGGCGGCTTCAATTTCTTGACGGGAGGGGAGTTCGTAGGCGGTAAAACTGCTTTTACTGACGGCGAAGAGATAGCTGCGTTCTTCTCCGAGGGCGTATTCGAGGAGGAGGGTATCTTCGTCGAGAATTTGCTCTTGGATTTGTTGCAGGGTGAGGGGTTTGGGGTATTTTAAGTTGGCGTAGGCGGGGTTCTCGCGGCGAATTCTGGCTTCGAGATCGTGCAGGTCTTGGAGGATTTGTTCGATTTTGCGGGTAATGGCTGCAAGTTCGTCATTGCTGTAGCTTTTTTACAGGAGTTGCACGCGCTGTTGTTCGGCGGTGCTAAGTGCTTGGTTGAGACGTTTTTCTTCGGCGAGGAGGGCGGGAAGGAGGTCGGCTTTGAGGTCGAATTGCGCCTCGGTGAGAATTTCGGTGAGGGTACGGGCGCGGGAACTTTCGCTGGCTTGGAAGGCGCGGGCATCGTAGCCTTTATTGGGGTTTTGGCGATGCAGTTCCATTAACAGGTCGAGATAGAACTGGTAATAGTTTTGAACAGAGGCGAAGTAGGTTTGGCGGAGTTCGGTGGTGGGGGCTTTGGTGCGGAGGTCTTCTATGATGGCGATGGATTTTTCCATCTCGGTGAGGGCGGTTTCGAGGTTGCCTTGGGAACGTTGGGTATAGGCGATATTGTACAGCGAGGCGGCAACTCCTCTGCGATCGCCCACGGCTTGATAGAGAGGTAAGGCGCGTTGGTAGTAGTCCAATGCCTGCTGCTCTTCTCCTAGGGAGAAGTAGGTAACGCCAAAACTGATGAGGGTGGTGGCAACTCCTCTGCGATCGCCCACGGCTTGATAGAGAGGGAGGGCGCGTTGGTAGTAGTCCAATGCCTGCTGCTTTTCTCCTAGGTCGTCGTAGATGGAGCCAAAACTGACGAGGGCGATGGCTTCTCCGGTGCGATCGCCCACAGCTTGAAACAGAGGTAAGGCGCGTTGGAAGTAGTTCAATGCCTGCTGCTTTTCTCCCAGGGAGTTGTAGACTTGACCAATATTGCTGAGAGTAGCGGCTTCTCCTCTGCGATCGCCCACGGCTTGAAGGAGAAGGAAAGCACGTTGGTAGTAATCCAATGCCTGCTGCTTTTCTCCTAGGGAGTTGTAGACTTGACCAATATTGTTGAGGGTGGTGGCTTCTCCTCTGCGATCGCCCACCGTTTGAAACAGGGGTAAGGCTCGTTGGAAGTAGTCCAATGCTTGCTGCTTTTCTCCTAGGGAGTCGTAGACCACACCAAAACTGGCAACTCCTCCGCGATCGCCCACGGCTTGATAGAGGGGGAGAGCGCGTTGGAAGTAGTCCAATGCCTGCTGCTTTTCTCCTAGGTCATCGTAGATGAAGCCAAGATTGACAAGAGAGGAGGCTTCTAGACGTTGTTCTCCCACTTGGTGAAAGAGAGTTGCAGCGCGTTCAAATAGAGAAATGGCTTGTCTGAATGCTTCTAATGTTCCTTGCTGATGTAATTGAACTCCTTCTTGGTAAACTCGGTTTATCTCCTCTAAGTTCGGCAACTGTTGGGTGATGTGGGTTTCGCTGGGGTTTGCCCATGCCATCCCGGAGACAGTCAATATCGCCGCGTTTGCCACCCCTGACACGATACAGCCCCAGACTTTTGTTCCCTTTTTCATAGTGGCCTCTCAACAATCCCCCATTTCTCCAAATATTACCGAATGTTTTGCGATTGTCCAAATTCTGTCGTTGCTATCATCGGCAGACGCAAAAGGTGCAAAAAGAAATTAATTCAGGATTTGAACGTGGGGATAATTGACGATTTTCTTATCTATAGCGTTTCTTGATTTGGCGAGTTACACCTGAAAATCAGAAAACTCTTGCTATAAGCAGATTTTACTGTACTCCATCTATTTGAGAAACGCTATATCTAGAATAACATAATCTCCTTTTTTCAATTTTGGCACGAGTTTAATGGCAATAAATGCTTCAAATGTTATTTGATTTAATGTCCCTGATATATTGCATGATGCGATCATTCCTTTATATCCTAATGCTCCTATTGTCGAAACTCGTTTCCTTCTTGTTTTAGGACGTTTTCCTCTTGCTCTTTCTCCTTTTCTCGCTCTTGCATCTAACCGTATCATTGCCAAATCTGTTCCTGTTTCATCTATAAATATCAATTTCTTTGCCGGAATATCTCTGACCTTTTCCCAATATTCTTCTCTTTGTCTTTGCACTCTTTCCTCATCCCTTTGCTTCGCAATCAGCGTTTTTTTTAACTGTCCACTTTAATCTTTGCGTCATTCTTCCCATTATTGCTAGACTCACTTTAACTCCCGTTTCCTCTTCCAATTTTTTACATAGCTCTCTTAAGATTGCATCATTATTGGCTTCCATTATTTCTACTAATTTCACAATTTGCTCTTGATTCAATTTTAATCTCACTCCTCCACTATGTGGTTTTGCCTCTATTCTTCCTGTTTTTCGATACTGTTTTAGTAGCTTTATGATAAAACTTAATGCTACTCTAAATCTTTTTGATAACTCTCTTTGTGAGATTTTTTCTTCTTCGTAGGTTTCGATAATTTTTTTTCAAATCTGTTGAGTATGCTTTCCTTTATCTTTTTGACCTCCTTTTTTCTAGTGTACCTCATCCATTCGATAATTGCTATAGAAATTTAGTGTTACTCATTATGCAAACTTGCGATCGCGTTTGTTGAAGAGATTGTTTTTGGGAAATGCGATCGTATTTGCTGAGGGAATTGTTTTGGGGAGTGCGATCGCATCCTCATCCGGATGCGATCGTTGTTTCGAGTTATTAGCACGCTGGCTCGAGTTCTTCCTCTGCAATCTCCGAGAGACTATCCGGGTCAATGCCGATATTTCTCAAGTATCCATAATCTTTTTCCTCCTACTCATAAGAACGAAAAATACAGCGCCACCGCTTGCCACTGCGACCAACTCGCTCGATGTTCATCAGTAAGATACTTCATTGATAATTGTTCAAGGATAAGGGATTGAATTGTTGGACAATTGACATGGCTTTATTTTGAGTGAGCGCAGAACCCCGAACGACGACTAAATATTTACCTTCCTGCAAGCGGTTGCGATAGGGAAGCGCATCCCCACTACCTTGGGATAAACCCACGCCACCGCCAACAAAAATACTCCCCATCGTGCCTCCCATTGCTCCCAAAAGTCCGCCGAGAATATTATTGCCCACCTGTCCCGTCCAGGTAAAAACGTTCGTGTGGGCGATCGCGTTAAAGGTAAACCCCGCCGCAAAACCAAAGGGAATCAGCCAAGCTGCCATAAACAGGGCTTGTTTCTTCGCCTGTTGCCCCGGATCGATCAAACCGAACTCATCGGCGCTTTTATAGCCTTGACCGACAATCGTTAAGAGATCCGTCGAGATGCCTGCCTTTTCCAAAGCCGTATAAGCCGCTTCCGCCGCAACGCGATCGCGAACCACGGCAATTAAATAACTCATAAACCCCGAAATCCAAAATCTTTGCAAGGAACTCCTCGATTATGGTGCATTTCTCGATACAATGCCTACTGCATTGCTCAAAAACTCCTACTCGTAGTTTCTTAAACTTGTTTTTATCATTATGGCCAAAGTTCTTGTCTCCGACCCCATCGACCAAGCCGGAATTGAGATTCTTTCCCAAGTCGCCCAAGTTGATGTCAAAACCAAGTTGCCCCTAGAAGAACTGATTAAGATTATTCCCGAATACGATGCCCTGATGGTGCGATCGGGCACCAAAGCCACCCAAGAAGTCATCGATGCGGGAACCCAACTCAAAATTATCGGACGCGCTGGCGTGGGGGTCGATAATATCGATATTCCCGCCGCCACTCGTCGCGGGATCGTCGTCGTCAACTCCCCTGAAGGGAATACTACCGCCGCCGCCGAACACGCCCTCGCTATGATGCTTGCCCTTTCTCGCCACATCCCCGCCGCCAATCACTCCCTCAAGGAAGGTCAATGGGATCGCAAGCGCTTCGTGGGGGCGGAAGTTTATAAAAAGACTCTCGGGGTCGTGGGTTTGGGGAAAATCGGTTCTCACGTAGCCACGGTGGCGAAAGCGATGGATATGAAACTTCTCGCCTACGATCCCTTTATTTCTTCCGAACGCGCCGAACAATTGGGCTGTCGTTTGGTGGATTTGGACTTTCTCTTCCGCGAGTCCGACTATATTACTCTCCACGTGCCCAAAACCCCGGAAACGGCCAATCTCATCAATGCGGAGGCGCTGGAAAAAATGAAGCCCACCACTCGCATTATCAATTGCGCCCGAGGAGGAATTATTGACGAAGCCGCCCTTGCCGAAGCCTTAAAAGAAGGTAAAATTGCTGGTGCTGCCTTAGATGTTTTTGATAGCGAACCTTTGGGAGAATCCCCTTTGCGGGAAGTGGGGGATAAAATTGTCCTCACTCCCCATTTGGGCGCTTCTACGGCGGAAGCACAGGTGAATGTTGCCGTGGATGTTGCCGAACAAATTCGCGATGTTTTGTTGGGACTTCCCGCGCGATCGGCAGTCAATATTCCGGGTTTGAATCCTAATGTGATGGAGAAACTCAAGCCTTATTTACAATTGGCGGAAACTTTGGGAAATTTGGTGGGACAGCTAGCAGGAGGGCGCATCGACCAGTTTACCGTGCGCTTGCAGGGCAATTTAGCCACCGAACAAAGTCAGCCCATTGTCGTCGCCTCTTTAAAAGGATTGCTCTCTCAAGCCTTGCGAGAACGCGTAAATTATGTGAATGCCAGTATCGAAGCGAAAGAACGAGGCATTCGGGTGATCGAAACCAAAGATGCTTCGAGTTCTGATTATTCCGGTTCCTTGCATCTTAATGCCCATGGCTCTTTAGGGGAGCATTCCGTCACGGGGGTTTTGTTGGAAGATGGGGAAATTCGGGTGACGAATATTAATGGCTTCCCCATTAATTTACCGCCGAGTTCCCATATGCTCTTTACCTTACACCGCGATATGCCGGGGATTATCGGACGCTTGGGCACCTTGTTGGGGAATTTTAATGTCAACATTGCCAGCATGCAGGTGGGTCGCCAAATCGTTCGCGGCAATGCCATTATGGCGTTGAGTTTGGACGATCCCCTCCCCGATGGACTCTTACAAGAAATTACGGAAATTCCCGGCATTAACGATGCTTATACGGTAACCCTGTAAGGCAAGAGAGGAGAAGATTGCCCGATCGCCCATTACCCCTTATCGATGACCCAAAATGAACAATTGGTGGGAAATTAATGTTCTGTGCGAACCGAACTTAGAAGATCTGGTCTTTTGGCGGCTGGATGAGTTTGGCTGTCAAGGGACGGCAAGCGAGCGACAGGGGGATTCTTTGTCGGTACGCGCCTATTTTCCCCAAGATTTGGCCCGGTCTTTGGATTTGGCGGCTTTGTCTCTCTGGTTGCGTCAAGATGCGCTCGCGGTGGAAATGCCGCTACCCCTGACTCATTGGAAGTTAATCGATGAGGAAGATTGGAGTAGCTCTTGGAAACAGTACTGGCAACCCCAAGCAGTGGGCGATCGCTTTCTCATTTATCCGGTTTGGCTGACTCCTCCCTTCGATAGCGATCGCGTCATTATCCGTCTCGATCCCGGGGCGGCTTTTGGCACGGGTACCCATCCCACGACTCAACTCTGTTTGGAAGCCTTAGAAATGCGCCTCTCGGATGAGAAGGAAGAGATAGCGATCGCGGATATCGGCTGCGGTTCCGGGATTCTCTCCATTGGGGCGATTTTACTCGGAGCCAAGCAATCCTATGCCGTCGATGTGGATCCCATGGCTGTTAAATCTACCACCATTAACCGCGATCTCAATCAAATTGACTCCCAACAGTTGATCGTGAAAAAAGGCAGCATCGAGCGCATTCCTCAACTGGCAGGCGAACAAGTCAACGGGATTGTTTGTAACATTTTGGCGGAAATTATTATTGAAATGATTCCCCGTATGACGGAAATTACGAAACCGAAAGGTTGGGGCATTCTCAGTGGTATTCTCCTCGATCAAGCCAAACCGATTGCCGATCGCCTCGAAGAACAGGGATGGGTGGTGGCTACTCTCTGGAAGCGAGAGGAATGGTGCTGTTTTAATGTGCGAAAACCCTGAACAAATGGTTGGGGAAAGGCAATCAGCTCTTTTCTGATTGAAAATCTTAAATTTATGTTACAGCAAACTCCGTAAATTGTCGGACAACAGGCGCTCTATATCCTAAAACAATATCGGTTTTAGGTACGCCTGATTCTACTAACTCGTTAGCAATTCCTTCTTCGGTAAAATCTTGTTGAATCCAGATTTTTTCATCGATTATCTCAATATGAATCGAGACACCATAAATTCTTTCTTCACCATGCCAGCCTAGATATAACAATAAGTAGCTGTCTCGGATGCGATCGAAAACAACGCGATCTATTGCAATATTATCAGGATTTTTTTCTGTATAGTTTGTTTCGGTAGCGTGTTGCCGAATAATTTTTTCGATTAAGTCGCGGTAATCTATTCTTTCCATAATACTATTTCCTGTTTTGCAACTCCAAAAACTAACAATTTCATCTGTAAGCGTTCTCTTATTTCTTGAACTACCGGATCGGTAAAAAAGCTCTGATAAATATCTGTTGGTACAGCCAGATATAAAACTCGTTCTGGATCGAGCTTTTCCAAGACCATCCGATAATTAAAAAATTGACCTACAGCAGTGTGGAATTCTGAAATAGTCGATACACCGACAAAACTTTTCACCTCCACAGCGATTAGGGATTTGCCTTTTTCGGCTGAGATTAATTTTTCTGCTCCCAAGTCTATCAATATTTTAACTCGCGGGCTGGGTTTTAAAAACAAGGGATCTTGCGTAATTTCCCACCCATCCTTTTCCAAAGCTAAATGCACCGTATCGTGAAAGATATCTTTCGCTGACATTTTTTAGATCTCGTAAAGAGTGTTGTGCTGTTTGTTAAGTCTCATTCTTAGGGTATCGGCGATCGCGACTCAGCCAAAATTTACACTCTCTCCTCTTGCCAAGTCGAAGTCGTTATGAGTATGATATAGAAAAGCGAACCGATCGCGAGTTTGACCTCACGACCGCGATCGCTTTACGATTTCTTAAGACTTGCATTAACCAAGGAGACACGATCGTGACAGCAGCACAAGTCGTTCAACCCCAAACTGAGTTTTATCCCACGCGGATCGATCTAGCCGTCGATATTCGCACGACTGTGGTCAATATTCTCAGTCAAACCCTCGCCAGCAGTGTAGATTTAAAAACCCAAATCAAGCAAGCACACTGGAATGTGAAGGGTATGGATTTTCTGCAACTCCACGAACTGTTTGACGAAATGGCCGGGGAGTTGGAAGAATTTGTCGATATGGTGGCAGAACGCATTACTGCCCTCGGAGCCATCGCTAAGGGAACTGCTCGTATCGCCGTAGAAGCATCGATTTTACCAGAATATCCCCTCGATGCCGTCGGTGGGAAAGAACATCTCATCGCCCTTGCCGATCGCTATGCTGCTTATGGGAAGCACGTCCGCGAGGCGATCGATAAAACCGATACTGCGGGAGATGCCGATACTGCCGATCTCTATACAGAAATTTCTCGAGCGATCGACAAGCGTCTCTGGTTTTTAGAAGCGCACTTGCTGGGATAATACCCGTTAACGATTCCCGACTCCCTCACTGATGACTGGTGACTGATGACTGGTGACTGATGACGTGGTGGCTAAATTTTGAAAAGAATAACCCATTCCCCGTTCGGTGACAATAAATTCGGGTTGCTTGGGATCGGCTTCAATTTTACCTCGCAAGCGAGAAATATGAACGTCAACCAACCGCAAATCTCCCGGTTGTCTGGGAGTGTAACCCCAAATTGCTTGCAAAATATCCGCACGGGAAATGGGTTCTCCCGATTGAGCAATCAGTAATTGTAAAATGTTAAATTCAATTTCTGTTAAACGAATCGGTCGATCGCCCAGAGAAACCCGTCTTTTATTGGGATCGATACGGAGGAGTCCGACTTGAGTCACACCGGGATCGGAACAATTTTGCCAACCAATCTTTTTAAATCGACGCAAAATTGTTTGGATTCTTGCCTCTAATTCTTTGGGAGAAAAGGGTTTTACTAAATAATCATCTGCTCCAATTTGCAACCCTGCAATGCGATCGGCTACATCGGCCAAAGCAGTTAGCATAATGATAGGAACTTCTGATT
>JBFRWJ010000342.1:0-2577 GCA_051439525.1 Spirulina sp.
CCCTAGTGCTTCATCAAAACCCGGAGACGACTCCACCCGGCCCGTATCTCCTCGCGGATTTGTTTTCCGAATATGAGCGTGAAACGGACATTTTGTCGCATTCACATCAGCATCGTAATTAAAGTTATTGGTGGGAGTCACCGCATAGGTAGGAATCTCGGATTTGGTTACGGGAGTGCCGTCCTCAAAACGACCCACGACAAACGCTCCCGCTAAATCATCTTTGACGTTTAACGTTTGGGCGAGTTGTTGTCGATCTTGACGGAATGCTTTAACATTTTGTTCGAGTTTTCGATAGACCAAATAGCTGCCATAACTATCTTCTGTTTGGCCATTGGGATCTTTAACCAAAATAATATCTAAAGGCGCTCGCGGATCCCACTGACTAAAATTACAATCATTCGTTTGCGCTTTAACAATATCTCGCTTGATAAATAAGGGTTGGCTGACCCCATCCACATAGCCAAAATGTTCGATGACTTGTCCCGCTTTATTTCTGAGAATAAAGCCATCTTCGCGATGAAGAATTACGGCAACTTGGCGCAGTTTTTGCGTAATTTGATTGACAGTTTGTAATAAATCGACAAGCTCGTCATCGGCAATTAAAATTAAGGCGTGAATCTCATCTTGAAAGCCTTCTTCCCACTTTTCAACATCGGGATCTCCTAAATAACCTCGAATTTGTTCGTTCTTCATGCCCATGGTAAAAGGCTGATTTTTGGGAATCTGAAAGGGATCGAATTCTAGAGCTTGATAGCCTTTCCGGGTGAAGAAAAAGTTAGCAAAAACACCGCCGGAAATCCCTTCTTGTCGATAGCGCAAGGCATCATCAGCTTGCTGTTTTGCCGATACAACATAGGTTTGGGTAAAGTTTTTTATCCATTCTTTGGCTTGCTGAATTTGGTCGGGTTTCCACTGTAAAAAGAGATGCACGCTGTAATTTCGTCCGTGTCCTTTTAAAATGTTTCCCTGTAAGTCTTCCAGTAAACCTTGATAAATGCCGGGGTTTTCTGGATCGATTCCGGTTTCTGGGAGATTGCTTAAGTCTTCTGGTTTGAGTGCCATAAATTTATACCTATTTTATGAAGTTTTGCGACAGATAAGCGATCGGAGGAGAGGGATATAGCACTACGATGGGAGTTGAGAATTTATTTCTCTCTCTGGGTTTCTCTGGGGTAAAATTTCTTCACAAATTAATGAATTTTCGTAGTGCTATAGAGAGATCGGGAGAGATTGATTTTGAATTTGGTATTGTTACTCGAGTTTGACAATTTTGGCGTGGGAAGGCTTGCCGATGTCATTGAGATAAAACATCATGTAATATCCGGGAGGATAAAGATTGGCATTTTCAGGTGCGGTAAATGACACTAATGAGCCATCTTTAAAGGTCTCAATCGGTAACTCCGCTAACCGTTGTCCGTAATCAAAAGAATGGGTCACCGAACTCAATTTATTGAGAACGACAGAGGCGCATTTTGTCCCATCTCTGACCGTAAGACTTCCGGACTGACCGTATTTGAGGGTATCGGGGGCGCTCAAAATTTCAGGACGCGCGCCCGGCTTAAATAAATAGGGGGGACTAAAGATTTCGCCTTGCCAAATTTCTGCCGGAACAAAGGGTTCTTCATCTCCTTCGGCAAAGTAATATTGCGGATTGTCGTAGTAAGTGGCGATGTCAAATTCTTCAGGTTGACCTAATTTATTCCTTAACTTTGCAAAGGTGAAAAAGGTGGTCTGATCGCCAACAACATCTACACTCACTGTTCCGTCTTTTTCCCGTGCGGCTCGGTTGGCATTTCCGCCCAAGACTAACACGCGGGCATCGGGTAATAAAATTGCCCCATTGTGATACAATCGGGGGAATTTGGCAGGGTTTAATAACTTCGTTTTATATCCCGAATCTACCGTTTTATCGGGGGTCATTAACAAAGGTTCGTAAACGGGTAGATACTCGGGATATTCGCCACCATTAATGACCAAAATTTCTTTGGTCGGTAAAATGACGGCTTGTAAATTGGCTCGGGGGCGATCGAGAAAATTGGGAAAAATCTCCCATTTCCCATTCTTTTCCCCACTGTTTTCTGGAGAAATCCAATGTTGTAAACTGGGAGCAACCCTCGCCCCGGGATATCCTGACGTATCGCCACCGCGCCCAAAACTAATGCTATTGGTGCCGATAATTCCGCCTAAGAGTAACACCTCTTCAGAATTGGGAACTTGGACGGCGGTGCCGTAGGCTTTGCTCGTTTCTTCGCGATCGGGCCCCCTTTCAAAGCTCACGGAAAGTTGTCCGTTTGCGGTTTCCTCTACGCTCATTAAATAGCTTTTTTTGCTCTGATGGGGAACTAATACTCCGATAATCCCCGCCTCATCTCCCGTAATCAGGAGTCGTCCGTCAGCTAAAGGAAAAACGCGAGGATAGAGATCGATACTATCGAAAACGTCCTCTCCTTCTACGAAGGTGTTAAAAGGACTGTTTTTAACCGTGGTGAGGTCGATATACTGTAACTTTTGGGTTTTGGGATCGTAAATTTCGAGGCTGGGGTTAATTTGATTGGGTTCGCCGAATCTTAAACC
>JBFRWJ010000343.1:0-12903 GCA_051439525.1 Spirulina sp.
GATGAGTTGGCAAACACATCGAGTCATCGTTTTCATTTTTGACAAAAACCCCCTAAAGTTCAACCCACGTACACCCATCTACTGTGAATTATATACTAGGGAGCAGTAAAAAAATAAGCTCGAAACAACTTTTCTTTTTCAAAGTACAGGAGATTATTTGACTCTGTTGGCCGCTTTTTTTTCTCCACTGAAATGAAAATTCGAGGGATTTTGGAGCGGTGAAAAACTTGCAGAATTGAGTAAATTATCGCGATCGGATAAAGGGTTGCCTTGGATGGGAATTTCGATGATAAATTCCGTTCCCTCGCCTCCTTGAGACTGACAATACAAACGTCCGTGATGCCCTTCTGTAATAATTTTATAACTAATCGATAGTCCTAAACCCGTTCCTTTACCCACGGGTTTAGTGGTAAAAAAAGGATCGAAGATTCGGTTTTGGGTTTTTTCACTAATCCCAATCCCATTATCTTTGATACCGATCCGAACAAAACGATCTTCAAGACTTTGTGTGGAAATTATGATTTGCCCTTGATGCCGATCCTTTATAGCTTGTTCTTCAAGAGCATCTACAGCATTACTCAAAATATTCATAAACACTTGATTGAGTTGCCCGGCATAACACTCGACAGGAGGTAAATTGCCATAATTTTTGATGACTTCAACTTCTGGATGTTTCGGATTCGCTTTCAAACGATGGTGTAAAATAAGCAGGGTACTTTCTATTCCTTCATGAATATCCACGGGCTTTTTCTCGGCTTCATCCAATCGTGAAAAATTACGCAAACTCGCAACAATTTGGCGAATGCGCTTGACTCCTAATTTCATCGAAGCCATTATTTTGGGGATATCGTCAATCAAGAAGTCAACATCCAAGTCTTCTCGCAAATCTTCAATTTTTGCGTTTTCTTCGGGATAACAGGCTTGGTAAAGATTGAGAAAACTAATAATACTTTCAATATACTCTTTGAGATGTCCGATATTTCCATGGATAAAATTGACAGGATTATTGATTTCGTGAGCGACTCCCGCAACTAATTGACCGAGACTGGACATTTTTTCGGCTTGAACGAGTTGGAGCTGTGCCGATCTTAAATCTTCTAATGCGTGGGAGAGTTTTGCCGTTCTCTCTTGCACTCTCTGCTCGAGTTTTTCGTTTTGCTGTGCCAGCTCTAAACTCATTTGTCGGAGTTTTAAATGAACCTGAATGCGAGCGAGAATTTCTTCTTTATGAAAAGGTTTAGTAATATAATCAACAGCGCCCAACCTTAACCCTTTAACTTTATCCTCCGTGTCTGCGAGTGCCGTCATAAAAATAATGGGAATTTCTCGCGATATCTCATCAGCTTTTAAGCGACGACAGGTTTCAAAACCGTCGATACCCGGCATCATAATATCAAGTAAAATTAAATCTGGGGGATTGGTCTTGACTTGGTCTATTCCGCTCTCACCATCCATTTCAACAAGGATCTCATAGCCATTACCATCTAACGCACCATAGAGAACTTCGAGATTGGTGGGATTGTCGTCAATAATAAGAATTGTGCCGGGTTCTAAACTTGTTGTCATAAATACCTCGGGGATTAAGCGATTGTTGGGGACGGGTGCGAGAGTCTTTGGGAGAAAGATACACTCCTTCAAGTATTGGGTTTTATCGATAACCACGTTACGCTATTGAATGAGTCTTAAACTCAATTATACACCCATATCAGTTATTGTTCCCCCTTAAGGCTCAGAAGTCCGCGCGCTTTCTTGGAGAAACTGACGAATTTTTTGGATGTTGAAGGTTTTCACCAATTGGTTCAATTCATCCACAAAGCCTTGGTATTGGCAATCCAACTGGAGAATTTTGTTCAGTTCGGTTTTAATTCCGCTCATTTGTCCCTTTCGAGCATACTCTTGCAATTGTTCTAAAGCCGATAGAGGAGGGATAACCATGGCGCGATCGCCTGTTTCTTCAGCAGCGATCGGTGTTTCCGATTGTTCTTCATACATCCAATCCAAATTCAAATATTTTTGTAACATTCCATAGAGCGCATCGGCTTCGACAGGTTTCGCGAGAAAATCATCTCCTCCTGCGGTTAAACTTTCTTGACGATCTTCTTCAAAAACGCTAGCGGAAGAGACGATAATGAGACTGTGTTTTAATTTTTCGTTTTCGCTCTGACGAATTTGTACGAGGAATTCCCAGCCATCCATTACGGGCATTTTCAAATCGGTAATAATCAGATCGGGCTCGTGAGTTGCGGCTTGTTCGAGTCCTTCTTTGCCATTATCGGCTTCAACTGTCGCAAATCCGATCGGTTTCAGTAAATTCACTAAAACCGAGCGATTTTCCCAGCGATCGTCGATGACCAGAATTTTGCGTTTTTCTCCAGCGTAACCGGTTATTTTTCCTCGATTAGTCAGGGTATTGGAAACGAGCCAATCTTCAGCATGAGGGCAATCAATCGCAAATTTAAACGTGCTTCCTTTTCCCAGTTGACTTTCAACCTGAATTTCTCCTCCCATCATTTCTACAATCTTGGTACTGATGGATAAACCCAATCCCGTTCCTTCAGCTTTGCGTTTATTCTCTCCCACTTGCTCGAAAGGTTGGAAGATTTTTTCCAGTTGCTCCGGGGTCATTCCGACTCCTGTATCTTTCACGGCAAAATGCAGGCGAGAATGAGACGCATTTGAAGATTCACGACTCACTTCAAGAGTTACACTGCCCGTATCGGTAAATTTCACCGCATTTCCTAAAAGATTAATTAATACTTGGCGCAAGCGTTTTTCATCTCCATGAATGCCTGTCGGTAAATGTTCTGGAGGGTGGTAATTAAATCCGATTTCTTTCTTTTCGGCTCGAATGCGGCATATTTCTACAACACTTTGTAAAAAGGAAGGAAGATGAAAATCTTTCGGATGGAGTTCGAGTTTTCTCGCCTCAATTTTTGAGATATCGAGAACGTCATTAATGAGAGTCAGCAAATGCGTGCCGCATTGGTTAATAATTGAGAGTCCGTGTTTTTCTTTATCGGTTAAATTGGTGGCGCGTTGCAAAATTTGAGTGTAGCCTAAAATCCCGTTGAGAGGGGTTCTTAATTCGTGGCTCATATTCGCTAAAAATTCGCTCTTAGCAACGTTAGCCGAGTCAGCCGCTTCTTTGGCTTTTTCCAGTTCTGCAGTGCGTTCTTTAACTCGCAATTCGAGGGTCTCGAAAGATGATTTAAGTTGTTGGGTCATACGATTGAAAGAGAGTTCGAGAACCTCTAATTCGTCGGCTTCTTCAATATTATCGAGAGACTGCGATCGAGAATCTGAAATGATTTCACGATCGCCTTGGTTCAAACGCAGCGATCGCCGAGTATCGTCCTCTGCCAGTTTATGACATTCATCCAAGATGGGTTGCAAGCGACGATTGAGATTGCGAACGAATAAAGTAATAACGAGAGCGAGAATAAAACTTGCTCCTAATGCACCGCTTAAAGTAATCGTTAAAGCCGGCCCGATCACAACCCATCGAGGAACCGCAGCTAACATTAACCAATCCGGGCCTTGAATGCGTTGGTATGCCCAAAATTTGCCTTCTGCTTGGACTAAACCCCTATCATTCTGGTTGATTTGCGGCCAGACTTCTTTGAGTAAGGGAATATCTTGGGATGTTGCCAAATCTTTCGCTTTCTGAGGATTGGGAGGATAAGCGAGTAAATTCCCCTGCTTGCTGATAATGGCAAAATATCCTCCACTTTCGGTGACGGGTCGATCGACTTGTTCTCCGATCGCCGTGACATTCATATCTAAACCCGTTACGGCAATGAGTTGGCCGCCATCGTTAAAAATCGGCCCGGTATAAGTGGTCAGCGTTAGTCCGTACCATTCGTAGGGTTCGTACCAAAGATTTTTTTCGGCCTCAACAACTTTTTGATAATATACTTGTTCTGGATAATTATCATCTTCCGACAATTCTGAATAACGAAGGTGTTGGTAAGGGGGAGGTAAAATTTCACCAATTTGATCGGGAGTCTTTTGATCGATGTAAAAGTAAGGCCAGTACCACTGGCGATCGGGAACGAGTTGAAAAGGAGTTTGACCGATTCCCAATGCCATTGTGAGTGCAGAGCGCTCTTGAAACGCATCAAACACTAATTGTTTGTAAGTTGCTGGATCTTGAATTTCCTGACCGTTCAGGGTTTTAACAGCTGCCGATAAATCGATCATTGATTGTTCGACCCGAGCCAGTTCGGCTTCAACTGCTTTGACTTGCGTACTCAGATTTCCTTGAATTTCTTCTGTAGCGCGTTTTTCCAGTGCTTTATAGAAAAAGTAGGACATTGTTCCCAGCCCCACTAAAGCGCCGCCTAAAACATAGACAAAAAGCCTCGAACCAATAGATTTACGGAGAGGATTGTATAACCCTTTCATTTGCATCGCTTGATTTATTACTATTTTTGGTTATTCCATCATTGTAATTAGTCTTTTCCGGAGATAGGGTCAAAAACCACAAAAACATGGAAAATTCATGAAAAGTTTAAAATTGCTAAATATCTGCGAGCGCAAAATATAGAAACTTTATGAACATGCTGGCTTAACTCTATTGTCTGGGGGACAGTCATTCTTTTGACGTATACACCGATACATTATGATGAGTCCATAATATTTAACTTTGAGTTTGAGCCAATTGAGAATCGCGATCGCTCGCTTCTTCCGAAGGCCTGACTCGCTGGGGAATCTCAATAATAAATTCCGTTCCTTCTCCCGCTTGAGAGAAACATTGCAAACTCCCCCCATGTCCTTGAGTGATAATTTGATAACTAATCGAGAGTCCTAAACCCGTTCCCCGACCCACAGGTTTAGTTGTGAAAAAGGGATCGAAAATTTTATTTTTAACTTCCGCACTCATCCCGATGCCGTTATCTTTAATACTAATCCCGATCGCATTGTCATCGATAAGTTGTGTCGCGATCTCAATTTTTCCTTGATATTTTTCCTCCGTTCCTCGTGCTTCTAACGCATCAATGGCATTATTTAATAAATTCATAAAAACTTGATTGATTTGACCGCCATTGCATTCAATTTCGGGAAGATTTCCATAATTTTTAATCACTTCAATCTTTAAACTTTTGGAGAGTGCTTGTAAACGGTGGTCTAAAAGAATGAGGGTGCTTTCTAGACCTTTGTGAAGATCGACGCATTGAATTTCTGCACGATCCAAGTACGAGAAGTGTCGCAAACTCATCACAATTTGACGAATGCGCTTGACTCCTAATTTCATGGAAACCATCATCTTGGGTAAATCTTCTAGGAGAAATTCGAGATCTAGCTGTTCGTACAAATAAGCGACTTTTTCATGAGGTTGGGGATAACATTCTTGATAAACTTCGAGAAGACCTAAAAGCTCAGTGATATATTCTTCAAAATGAACGAGGTTTCCATAAATAAAGTTTGCTGGATTGTTAATTTCATGAGCGACTCCCGCAACTAACTGACCGAGACCGGACATTTTTTCAGACTGAATTAATTGTAATTGGGTGTTGCGCAGTTCGTCGAGGGCGAAGGCAAGTTCTGTCGTTCTTTTTTCCAAATATTCGTTCTTCGATGTTAATTCTTGACTCATTTGGCGCAACTGCATTTGCATTTGAATGCGAGCGATCACTTCTTCTTTTTGAAACGGTTTAGTAATGTAATCAACAGCTCCGAGTTGCAATCCTTTAATTTTATTGTCGGTTTCAAACAATGCCGTAATAAAAATAATAGGAATATCTCGCGTTTTTGGATTAGCTTTCAAACGCCGACAAGTTTCAAAACCATCAATACCGGGCATCATAATGTCCAAGAGAATCAGATCGGGAGGATTTTTAAGAACTTGTTCGATGCCACTTTGTCCGTCCATTTCGACCAAGATTTCATATCCATTCCCGTCTAAAGTACCGTATAAGACTTCAAGATTAGTGGGATTATCATCAACAATCAAAATTGTTCCGCGTACTTGGCTCGGCTCCATCTCTTCTTCCTCCAGTCGGATTGATTTTTGAGGATATCGGTCGAACAATGCGATCGCGCAAACTTCAATTCTCGCGATGAAAACTCCTATCCTTTCCGGTTAAGGTTTTATTTCGTTTGAGTTGTAACGGCGATCGCAGTACCTGATTTAAGATTTGCTCAAATTTATACTATAAGTGGAATCCGCAAAAAATCTCTAAAACTTAGCCACTTTATCAGAATTTCAGCATGATTGCCAGTGGATTTGGTTCAAATAACGAAGTACAAATGCGAGGAAAGCAATACGGACGAGAAAATACGGAGACGTGCGATCGCAACAAAGAAAGAGGAACAATTTACGATTGTTCTCATGTTCTTTTTATTTTATGTCACAAAAAAATAGATTTTCAGCCAAATATCTAGGGAGCAAGACGCTCCCAATTCCCTCAAAGAGAATTAGGATCGATGGCGATCGCCTTTCTTACGTGCGATCGCCACGAGAACAAAAACAACTATACCCTATAAAACCCGGTTTGTTGTTGCGCGTTAGCGCTCAAAAATTGATAATTTTTCATTGCGGGTTAACGAGAATTACCCGTGCGATCGCGGACAACTTTCTAAATCTTCCTTTTGATTGGTAGGCGTTAGCCCGAGCCATGCTTGAATTGTTTCGGGATTAAAACCGACAGAGCGAGTTTCGCCAACTTCCAAGAGAGGACGGCGAATTAATAGCGGATCCTCAATCATTAAAGCTAAAGCTGTCGTTTCGTCGAGTTGACTGGGAATGACCTCACCGGATTTAATACGAGGTGCAGAAGGATTAAACCATTCCGACACCGGACGATCGCCGAAAAAAGAACGCAAGCGATCGCTCGTCCAAGGCTCTGTTAACAAACTTTTTGCCTCGACTTGATGACCCGCCGCCGCGAGCAAGGCTTTTTGCTTGGTATTATTAATACAGCCGGGTTTTTCGTAGAAAATAATGTTCATGGTTATTGGTTCTTGGTTGTTGGTTGTTAGTTGTTGGTTATTGGTTATTAGTTGACTCTTCTCCTCTTCCCTAACTGGTGACTGGTGACTGTTTTTCCGGTGTAGGTACATTAATGGCTAAGAGGGCATCATGAATGGGAATTTCGATGCGAAACTCCGCTCCTTCTCCAAGAGTCGAAATACACTCGAGCCTGCCTTGATGTTTCTCGGTGATAATTTGATAGCTAATAGAAAGTCCGAGTCCCGTTCCTTGACCAACGGGTTTCGTGGTAAAGAATGGATCGAATAATTGTTGCTGGATGGCATCAGGAATCCCCGCACCATTATCGCGAATGGAAATCCCCACCCAGTCCGCAGAAATTGCCTCCGTGCGAATGATAATTTGACTCGGTTTGAGTGCGATCGCCTCGGGAGAACGTTCTTCATCATAACTCTCCAAGGCATCCATTGCATTCGCCAGAATATTCATAAACACTTGATTGAGTTGCCCCGGGTAGCATTTGACTAAAGGAAACTCTCCATATTCTTTGATAATCTCGATCCCCTCAAAATGGCGACCGTCTTCATTCGTTCTCGGTAACGTGCGATGTTGCAAAATCAACAGAGTATTATCCAAACCTTCATGAATATCGACGAATTTTGTATCCGCTTCATCGGTACGAGAAAAATTCCGCAATCCCTTGACGATGTCTTGAATCCGACTTACCCCTAAGTCCATGGAAGACAAGACATTGGGAAAATCGTTCCGAACGAAATCAAACTCCATCTCTTCACTGAATTGTTGGATCTCCAGACTGGCCTCGGGCAATTCTTGTTGATAAAGTTGCAACAATTTGAGGATATCTTCTGCATACTGTCTCAAATATTGCAGATTGCCGGAAATAAAGTTCAAGGGATTATTAATTTCGTGGGCGACTCCCGCTACCAATAACCCCAAACTCGACATTTTTTCTGTTTGAATCAGTTGCGCTTGGGTCTGTTTGAGATCTTCGAGGGTCTTTTTCATTTGTGCGGCTCGAGCTGTGGCGATCGCGGTGGCAAAGCGGCTCTCTTCGTAGAGTTTGGCGTGGTCGATGGCAATGGCCAGGCGATCGCCCAAATCTAACATCAATTCCACCTCCTCTTCCGACCAAGAACGATGGTCTTTGTGAGTTTCGCAAACAATCACTCCCACTTTGCCCGATCGCGGATAAATCGCGATCGCCATCAAGGATTTCAGTCCCCGCGATCGCAGATAATGACGATTGGCCAGATCGAGGCTGGGATGGGTATTGATATCGTCAATTTGCAAGAAGTTTTCTTGGAACAGGATCTCGCTCAATGCAGAAATGGCGGGCTCTTGAGAGCAGCCAATACAAGCGGCTTCCCGGGAGCAAACTTGGTTGATGGGTTCAAAAATTGCGGGTTCCACATCTCTGCGATACCAAAAGAACTGGGTGCAATCAATTTGCATCAAGTCGCGAATTTCATTGACGGCAGTGCGGAGAATGGTTTTAAAATCGAGGGAGTTGAGAATTTGTCCCGCCAAACGCTGTTTTAATTCTCGCTGTCGCCGAGAAGAGGGAACGAGGGGAAAGGAGGAGGAGGGAGCGATCGCGAGAGAGGGGGCCTCGAGGGACAAGGTTTTCGGGGCTTGCTCTGCCAGCAAGGTTGTTGCCGCTTCTGCCTCTAAGGGGGTAGAAAACAAGTACCCTTGCGCTTTTTCGCATTGCAGCTTTTGTAATTGTTCCAATTGAAAGCGGGTTTCTACTCCTTCGGCGACCACCTCTAACCCGAGATTGTGGGCAAGGGTGACGATCGTCCAAACGACACCCCCTTGCTTGGGAAGGGGGGTCGCTTCTCCATTGCCCATTTCCTTGACAAAAGAGCGATCGATTTTTAAAGTCGTGAGGGGAAAGCGCAGTAAATGAGAAAGGGAAGAATAACCCGTACCAAAATCATCGATCGAGAGACCGATCCCCCGCTCTCGCAAGGCTTGCAACATTCTCGCCGCCGTTTCGGGGTTGTCCATCAAAGAACTTTCCGTCAGTTCTAAGTTTAAGTATTTCCCCTCAATACCCGTCGCTCGCAAGACATTATCGATCTGTTCGACGAGATTCAGTTGGCTGAATTGTTTGGGGGAGAGATTGACGCTCATTATCGGCGGCTGCTCGAACTCAAAGGTCTCTTGCCACAGTCGCAATTGTAGGGCAGCCTGGAAGAGAATATAACGTCCGAGGGGGACGATCGCGCCAGTTTCTTCGGCGAGGGGAATAAATTCTTGCGGAAAAATTAAGCCCCGTTTGGGATGCTGCCAGCGCACGAGGGCTTCAAAACCAAGGATGCGACCGCTTTGGGGAGAAAAGATCGGTTGATAGTGCAGGACAAAGTCTTGACAGGTTTCCACCGCACCGCGCAAATCGTTTTCGAGTTCCAATAAGGTGAGGGCATTTTGATACATGCGGGGGTTAAAGACCACGTAGCGGGAGATGCCCCCGAGGGCTTTGGCGCGATACATGGCGGTATCTGCCGCCCGCAGGATCTCTTCCGAGGTATCGTAGTAAACGATGGGGTTGGGTAGGGGACAATTGGGAAATTGGGGGGTTGAGGGGTCGAGGAGAGGCTGTCGTTGCTCTTTCGAGGCACAGACGACAATTCCCAGACTGGCTCCAGTAAAAACTTGGTGATTTTTCAGGAAAAAAGGTTTGGCTAATTCCTTTTGAATGCGGTTGGCGACTTGGATGGCTCCGTTGAGATCGGGGATTTCCGAGAGCAAAATCGTGAATTCGTCGCCCCCCAACCGAGCGACGGTATCTTCGGCGCGCACGACGCTTTCGAGACGGCGAGCGACTTCCACCAGCAGGCGATCGCCGACCAAATGTCCCAAACTATCATTAACGACTTTGAAACGGTTTAAATCTAAAAATAAAACGGCAAAAAAGTGAGATTGAGGGGTGCTTTTCCGCTTGGCGAGGGTTTCTTCGAGGCGTTGCAGGAAGAAGGTACGATTGGGCAATCCCGTCAGGGCATCGTGCCACGCATTGTAGCGCAGTTGTTCTTCCATTTGCTTGCGTTCGGTAATTTCGGTGATCGTACCGACATAACCGAGGGGTTGTCCTTTGTTATCGGTTTGCAAGGCCGCTTGAGCAAACACCCATGTTTGGCGACCGTCGGGACGCAAGAGGCGATATTCGCAGGATTTAAAGGGGAGTTCCTGTTGGACGGCGCGATACCATTCGGCGCGAATGCGATCGCGATCTTCCGGATGCAGCGATCGCGTCCACCCCATACCGGCGGATTCTTCGGGGGTCATTCCCGCCAAGACGCACCACCGCTCGTTGACATCGAGATAGTTCCCCAAGCGATCGGTGCGAAAAATGCCCACGGGAGACAAATGAATGAGACTTTCGTATTGATCGTAACTCTGTTGCAGGGCGGCTTCAATTTGTTTGCGCTCGCTAATATCGAATTGAATGGTCAGGTATTGCCACGGTCTCTGCTTTTTGTCTACAAAGGGAATGATGGTGGTGTTGACCCAGTACATTTTACCGTTTTTGGTGCGATCGCAGATTTCTCCCTTCCAAGTTTCGCCAGAACTGATAGTTTTCCACAAGTCCTCGAAAAATTCTTGGGAATGGTAGCGGGAGTTCAGCAGGCGAAAACTCTGTCCGATCAGTTCTTGGGAGGAATAGCCGGAAATTTCGCAAAATTTATCGTTAACGTAGTTGATTTTCCCTCTCGCATCGGCGATCGCCACAATTGCTGCCCGATCCAAAGCAAATTTAAAATGACTTAATTCTTGGAGAGATCTGTGGAGTTCTTCTTTACAGTTATGGCAGCGATCGATTTCGCAGCGATAAGTCTCTAAATCGGTTACTTTGGGGGTCAGTTTGACTGAATTCTTGCTTTGAATTGGCTTGAGTTCTGGGGAACTAGAGAAATTTTGCACGGTCATGAGATCGTCCTTTGAGAGTTGGAAATTCAATCATTTTTTATTTTTTATTCCTCCCGTTTTTTTTGTCGTTAGGAATAAAAAATATAAGCTAGGTTAAGATGCTTTTACCAATCTCGATCGCGACGATCGGAAGATGGCCCCTCGGTCATTAGTTGCTTGCTGTTTTCTATTCCTTAACATAACTCAATTATAATCAATTTTTAAGATGATTTTTAGATTCCTTTTGTATTTATATATACATTTGTTTTGCTTTTATTTTTTCTTAATATTTCTAGATTGGCAGGCGGCGATGGCGCTTTTTAATTTCACCAAGAAAAAATATAAACAAAAAATTAAATTTATCTCAGTTGGGTATTGCCAGCACCTATAATATAGCCATGACATTATTAGGTAAAATTGATTAGGTAGAATCTTGGCGTTGTTTTTGAAGAATCCGTCTAATCTGAGATGCACTCATCAAAATCCCCGTTTCTTGTTCGAGATGGGTTGCTAATTTTTCCCCCGTCCATCTCTTAAAATTATATCCCAAGTCTTGAGGACTTTTTGGGTAAATTTCTAAAAGTTTTTCGAGATATTCATCCGTGACTTTCCTAGCATTCCCTTTGATTTTATCATCCTTGAAGCTCTCTAAATCTTCAGGATTGCCGCGAACGCACCAATAAGCCACCGTTCGTCTCGAACAGCCTAAGAAATCGGCAATTTGAGCATGAGTTTTACCATCATTCCATAATAATAACATTAAAATTCTCTCTCTCACATCAGCGCGATCGCTTGTTTTCAAAGCCTTTTGCAGCCGTTCTTTTTGTTCGAGAGTGAGAACATTTCTCATTGTTATTGGTTATTGGTTATTGGTTATTGGTTATTGGTTATTGGTTATTGGTTATTGGTTGTTGGTTGTTGGACGTTCGGCGAGCGCTCAGTCGAGCCGTTATTGGTTATTGTTTGGAGAAGAGCGATCGCGCATTGTGCAGGATCGCTCTTAACCCACTAGAACAATTTCCAGCGTTACAAATTGTTTCTAGACGCTTGCTAATTCGCGTTCTTGGGTTTCAGCCTGTTGATGGCGCAATTGCAACACTTCCGGATGCTCGTCGCAGAACTGTTGGAAAGCACCTTTTTCGGGAGATTCAACACCGTCTAGATAAGCGGCTTCCGCTTCGAGATCGTCAACGAGCTCCCATGCTTCCAAACAAGCGGGAGAAGTGGGATCTTTAGCTGCCAATTCTTTTGCTTCTGCGATCGCCTTCTCGAGTTCCCGTTGCAACAAAGACGATTTAGGATTCTCGACAAAATCAGCTTTATAGAGAATATCGCTTTCGGAAATAATGCCCAGCAATTCACCTTTAATCACTGGCGCAATGCGAATTCCGGTATTCGCAAATAAGCGAGCGACATATTCCACGGCTAAATCGGGATTGACCACAATACAGGGTTTGGTCATAATCTCGTGAACGCGGATTTTAGCGGGATCTTTTCCGTAAGCCACCACTTTCGTAATGACATCGGTATGGGTGAGAATCCCGTAAGCATCACCCGAGCGGCGGACATCGACAACCAACGCCCGTAATTGTTTGAACTTCATCAATTTAACCGCGTCAGCAACTGTTGCCGAACCGCGAATTGTGGCCACCTCCTCGGTCATAATATCCGACGCTTTTAACGTCAAAATATCAGAGTATGTCACCATAACAAATACGCTCCTTTTGAGACGAACAAACACGGATATCCCGGAAGACATTCCGGGACTCCGAAACTTTTTTACAGCTTTCTTGCACTCAATGTTTGCGGAAGTTTGGGATCTTCTCCAAGATCTTTAAATTCTAATTCCCAACCATTGGACAAGGTTAAAACCGTGAGTCCATCGCTTCTTTTTTCGTTCACGACTTCCTCTTCCAAGTCTTTCTTGGCCACGTAAACTGATAAATGTCCGGCTTCGTTCTTGTGTAACATTACTTTCATGATCTTTATTGGGTAATGGGTAATGGGTAATGGGTAATGGGTAATGGGTAATGGGTAAT